>NZ_JBFROI010000027.1:0-50729 GCF_041471405.1 Vibrio sp. 10N.261.52.C11 | reverse complement strand
GATTTATATAATAATAAAATTATTTTGACTGATTTGTTGTTTTTGGTGTTGATGAATCTATGGATTAAAAAAAACGATTGCGGGTAATTCTTCACATAGTTATTCACAGAAAAGGTGAATAAATGTGGTCTATGTCTCACTATTGTGTGGGTAACTAGAATTTGAGCAAAACTTATCCATATTCCTAGTTATTATTCATAAATATAGCGCTTATCACGTCACTAAGTTTGCTCCGATTGGGGATATGTGGAAAAATCAGAGTAATTAAAAATTTAGATAGAGGTTGGCCAGTGATAGATGGCGATGGTTACCGATTAAATGTTGGTATTGTAATCTGTAACAACCATGGTCAGGTCTTCTGGGCTAAACGATACGGGCAACATTCATGGCAATTCCCTCAAGGGGGAATAGATGAAGGTGAGACTCCGGAACAGGCAATGTACCGCGAGTTGTATGAAGAGGTTGGCCTTACTAAAAAGGATGTAAAGATCGTCGCGACAAGTCGTCATTGGTTACGCTACAAGCTACCCAAACGACTGGTTCGGTGGGATTCTAAACCTGTCTGTATTGGACAAAAACAGAAGTGGTTCCTTTTGCGCTTAGATTGCGATGAATCGCATATCAATATGCAGCGTGGAAGTACACCTGAGTTTGATGGTTGGCGTTGGGTGAGTTACTGGTACCCAGTTCGACAAGTTGTTTCTTTCAAGCGAGATGTTTACCGTCGAGCGATGAAAGAGTTCGCATCTTTAGCAATGCCGTTTAAAGAGCGAAAAATAAAAGGAAAGCGCAAATTGCGTAGAGGTTAAGCATGCTCAGTCAACTAAGGGAAATAGTTGAACACGTATCAAGAGTTGAAGATGTGTCGACGGCTCTTGATATTTTGGTTAAAGAGACATGCAGTGCGATGCAGACGGAATGTTGCACCGTGTATTTGGCAAATAATGATATGCAGCGCCTTGAGTTGATGGCAACTCAAGGCCTGATCTTCAAAGGCAATAGCATTCACATTGGTTTTGACGAAGGTCTGGTTGGCCTTGTTAAAAGAAGTGCTGAACCTATCAACCTTGCACAAGCGTCTGCTCACCCTGCTTATAAGTTTTTTCCAGAGCTTGGAGAAAACGTCTATCACTCTTTTCTCGGTACTCCGATTATCCACCGCAAGCAAGTGCTCGGTGTATTGGTCATTCAACAGAAGACCCCACGTTTATTTAGTGAGATGGAAGAATCCTTCCTTGTCACGCTCTCTGCACAACTTGCCGTTATTGTGGCGCACGCCCAAACTCAAGGCCATTGGCTGTTAGAGCAACAGAAGCTACCGGCTACTAAAGGTATTGCAGCTTCATCGGGCGTGGCGATTGGTGACTTATGGTGGGACAACACTCAGCCTGAACTCACCGATGTTTATCCTGCTTCGACGCTCAATATAGAGAGAGAGCATGAGTTGTTGGCGGTAGCGGTTGAAAACGCCCTCAATGACTTTAAGCGCATGCGAAAGCGCTTAGATAGCGAAATCAATAAAGATGCGTTGGCGATCTTTGACCTGTTTACTCACTTACTCAACGATCCTATGCTGCGTAAGGATCTAAAAAGCCAAATCCAGAAAGGCGATAAAGCCGATTGGGCACTAAGACAGGTTGTAGAGAGTTATTCTAATCGCTTTGCTCGTATGTCGGACGTGTATCTTCGTGAGAGAGCACAAGACATCCGAGAGCTCGGACAAAGGCTGCTCTATTTCCTCCACAACTCTGAACATGAACTTCGCACGTTAGATAAGCCGATTATCCTAGTGGTTCGTGAGTTAACCGCTTCGGTATTAGCGTCTATTCCCAAAGAAAAGCTCTTAGCGGTGATTTCCTTGGAAGGGGCGGCGAACTCGCACGCAGCGATTTTATCTCGAGCGCTTGGCATACCTTCCGTCATGGGGGTAAACCTCAACCTAGCTCAAGCTAATGGCAAGCGAGCGATTGTTGATGGGTATAGCGGTGAGATCTTTATTGAGCCGACTAAAAGCCTGCTCAAAGAGTATCGAGGGCTGATTCTAGAAGAGAGTGAGCTCTCCTCTATGGTCAATCGCGAGCTGTACCTACCGGCAAAAACGCAAGACAACAAGCAAGTCGAGATTCTGCTTAATGCGGGTTTAAGTGCAGACACTAACATCGCTATCAACCAAGGCGTTGATGGCGTAGGGCTGTATCGAACTGAAATTTCTTTCTTGTTGCAGCAAAGATTCCCGTCAGAGGATGAACAATTCAAGCAGTATCGTTCTGTACTGGCAAGCTACCCAGAGAAACAAGTGGTGATGCGTACACTCGATATCGGTGGTGATAAGGCCTTACCGTATTTTCCTATCGAAGAGGACAATCCATTCCTTGGTTGGCGTGGTATTCGGTTTACGCTCGATCATCCTGACATCTTTATTATTCAGTTACGTGCCATGCTACGTGCGAGCTGTGAAAGCCATAACTTGAGTATTTTGCTGCCGATGATCTCTGGTGCACAGGAGTTGGATGACGCGCTACAGTTGATTGAACAAGCGTATGATGAAGTGCATGAGCTTGATAACCGAGTGCGTATGCCTCGCGTTGGTATCATGATTGAAGTGCCATCCATGCTGTACATACTGCCGCTGATTGCGCATAAGGTCGACTTTGTTTCAGTCGGTACCAACGACTTAACCCAATATTTATTAGCGGTTGATCGGAACAATTCACGAGTATCCGATGTCTATGAATCAATGCACCCTGCGGTGATCATGGCATTAAAACAAATTCATGATACTTGTAAGCAATATCAATTACCTGTTTGTATTTGTGGCGAGTTAGCCGGTGACCCGATGGGCGCGCTGCTATTGATTGGATTGGGGTATGAGACGTTAAGTATGAATACCTCGAATGTCGCAAGAACCAAATATTTGATTCGTCAATCGAACTTGGCTGAATTACAGGATTTGGCAAATAAGGCACTTTCAAAACCGTATGGTAGTGACATCTATAGTATGATGCTGAACTATTTCGAAGAGCGTGAATTTACAGGCTTCATTCGAGCAGGTAAAAAATAGGATTTAACGTGTCATATGAACTGATAGGCTTGTTAGCGGGCCTTGGTGCTATTGTTGGTGTTTTAGCAGGCTTGCTAGGCATTGGTGGTGGTTTGCTGGTTGTTCCTGCCTTACTGTTTTTGCTTCCTAAAGCGGGTATCCCCCAAGAGTTTGCGATGCAAATGGCATTGGCTACTTCGCTATCAACCATCATCGTTACGTCGGGATCGTCTGCGATTAACCATCTAAAATTGGGTAACGTAGAGATGTTTGTCGTTAAATGGTTGATGCCAGGTGTGGTGATAGGTGGCTTCCTCGGCTCTTTCGTGGCCGATGTAATTCCAGCTCAATACTTACCAAAAGTCTTTGGTGTGATTGTTTTGGTGTTGGCGTTGCAAATGCTATTGTCGATTCGCTCCAAGAGCCAAAAATCGATGCCGGGTTCAGCTAAAACCGTGTTGTGTGGCGGCGGGATTGGTTTGGTATCAAGCTTAGCGGGCATTGGCGGTGGGTCTTTATCGGTACCTTTCCTTAACCATCACGGTGTGGAAATGCGTAAAGCCGTCGGCTCATCTTCGGTATGCGGTTGTGTTATCGCGATTTCGGGAATGCTAGGTTTCATTTGGCATGGATCTTCTGTCGATGATCTTCCTGCGTATAGCTTGGGTTATGTTTATCTACCGGCTTTGATCGCGATATCTTGTACCTCAGTTTTGACCACTCGAGTGGGTGCGAAACTGGCCACTCAATTGCCAACCCCTGTGCTGAAGAAATTCTTTGCGGTATTTTTAATGTTTATAGCAGCCACAATGCTGCTGTAGTGTCTTTTCTGTTAGTCATTGAGCTAACCGTTAATCAATTTAGATAGAGAGCCAAGTATGTCTCAGGGTTTTATCGAATTCCCAAATATCGATCCTGTTCTTATTGAACTAGGACCAATCTCAGTTCGTTGGTACGGCCTAATGTACCTTGTCGGTTTTATGTTTGCTCTTTGGTTAGCAAATCGCCGAGCTGATCAACCGGGTAGTGGTTGGACTCGAGAGCAAGTATCAGACTTACTGTTTGCTGGCTTTCTAGGTGTGGTGTTGGGTGGTCGTATTGGCTACGTACTTTTCTACAACTTTGACCTTTTCCTAGCAGACCCACTGTACCTATTTAAGGTATGGACTGGCGGTATGTCTTTCCACGGTGGCTTGCTTGGTGTTATTACTGCCATGTTTTGGTATGCCAAAAAGAACGGTCGAACCTTCTTTGGTGTGGCAGACATGATTGCACCATTGGTGCCATTTGGTTTAGGTATGGGACGCTTAGGTAACTTCATGAACAGCGAGCTTTGGGGCCGTGTGACTGATGTGCCATGGGCGATTGTGTTCCCTA
Source organism: Vibrio sp. 10N.261.52.C11 (assembly GCF_041471405.1). Taxonomy (NCBI): domain Bacteria; kingdom Pseudomonadati; phylum Pseudomonadota; class Gammaproteobacteria; order Vibrionales; family Vibrionaceae; genus Vibrio; species Vibrio sp. 10N.261.52.C11. Next base: position 46,312 of record NZ_JBFROI010000027.1, on the reverse strand, counting down.
ACGGTGGTCCACTTCCTCGTCACCCATCTCAACTTTACGAGATGGCGCTTGAAGGTATCGTGCTGTTCTTCATCTTGAACTGGTTTATCAAAAAGCCGCGTCCTCTTGGTTCTGTATCAGGGTTATTCCTAGCTGGATATGGTACATTCCGCTTCTTAGTAGAATACGTACGTGAACCTGATGCTCACCTAGGTTTGTTCGGTGGATTTATCTCTATGGGACAAATTTTGTCACTGCCAATGGTTATCATCGGTGTGCTGATGATGGTGTGGGCATACAAGCGTGGTCACTACAAAGACGAATTACCACAACAAACGAAGTAAGGAATTGGTGTGAAACAGTATTTAGATCTCTGTCAGCGTATCGTTGATGACGGTACTTGGATTGAAAATGAACGCACGGGCAAGCGTTGCCTAACCGTGATCAATGCTGACCTTGAATATGATGTTGGTAATAACCAATTCCCACTGGTAACAACGCGTAAGAGTTTTTGGAAAGCCGCAGTTGCTGAGCTGCTTGGCTATATCCGTGGTTACGACAATGCTGAAGATTTTCGTAAGCTAGGGACTAAAACTTGGGATGCGAATTCTAACCTGAATGAAGCATGGCTGAATAACCCTTACCGCAAGGGTGAAGATGACATGGGCCGTGTTTATGGCGTTCAAGGACGTGCATGGGCAAAACCTGACGGCGGTCATATCGACCAACTGAAGAAGATTGTTGATGATCTAACTAACGGTATTGATGACCGCGGCGAGATCTTAAACTTCTACAACCCAGGTGAGTTCCACATGGGATGTTTGCGTCCGTGTATGTACAGCCATCACTTCTCACTACTTGGTGATACTCTGTACCTAAACAGCACTCAGCGCTCTTGCGATGTACCCCTAGGCCTGAACTTCAACATGGTTCAAGTGTATGTCTTCCTAGCTATCATGGCGCAAATCACGGGTAAGAAAGCTGGCGTGGCTTACCATAAGCTAGTAAATGCTCATATTTACGAAGATCAACTTGCACCTATGCGTGATATCCAGTTAAAGCGTGAGCCGTTAGCTGGCCCAACATTCCATATCAATCCTCAGATTAAGTCTCTAGAAGATTTGGAAACATGGGTAACGATGGATGACTTCTGGGTTGAAGGTTACGAATGCCACGAAGCGATTAAGTACCCATTCTCGGTTTAATCTCACTCGCTTTGTTTGATTGAAAGGCTGCCTCTGTGCAGCCTTTTTTGTATCTAAGTTACAGTGACGAGTAATCGAGATTCGAAGAGCAGAGAAATCATATGCTGTGTGATGCTTTATGTTACTCGTATACTCTCAACGCGCATTGGCTCTTTCTCTTCGATACTCGCTTACACGCATCTCGAATCTTTTTTCGATTCATCATTCCCTAGACTGACGAAGGAAGGAGTTGGGAGTCTCTTTCGTGGTGTGTTTGTGGGATTCCCTATCACGCTCGTTCCTCGCTGTAGGGAATGACGGAAATATATAGATGCGGGTAAACGAGATGCGGGATACGAAGAGCTAGAACGGACTTCTTTGGTGAGTAATGCTTACCTTACCGATTTACTCTTATATCGTATCAGTTTCAGCTCTTGTCACAAGCTTACTCATATCTCGAATTTGATTTTAGCTCTTCGTTACTCGTTTACCCGAATCCCGTATCTGCTCTTAAAAAGAAAAAGCCCGCAACCTAGGAGGTAGCGGGCTTTGCTATAAGCGATGTTTATTTTGCTATTAAGCGGTAAGAGCTAACACGCTACCAGGCAGTACAAGGAATACCGCAACAAGGTAACCAGCCACTACAGCTTTGTTCTTCACAGCCATGTCTGAAATCATGTCTGCCGCTTTAACTGGAAGTTCACGTAGGAACGGGATACCGAAGATGAATACCGTTGACATGATGTTGAACACCAAGTGTACTAGAGCAATTTGTAGTGCGAATACTGCGAACTCACCAGACACTGCTGTAGCTGCAAGTAGAGCCGTAATACATGTACCGATGTTTGCACCCAGAGTGAATGGGTAAACGTCACGTACTTTAAGAACACCTGAACCTACTAGTGGAACCATCAAGCTTGTTGTCGTAGAAGAAGACTGAACAAGGATAGTCACGATAGAGCCAGAAGCGATACCGTGGATTGGACCACGACCGATTGCGTTCTTTAGAATCTCACGAGCACGACCAACCATTAGGCTCTTCATCAGCTTACCCATTACAGTAATAGCTACGAAGATAGTTGCGATACCTAGAGCGATAAGCATGATGCCGCCAACAGTGTCGCCAAACGTTGATAGTGGTTCTTTAATCGCACTTACAACAGGCTTAGTGATTGGCTTGATGAAGTTAAGACCACCCATGCTCATATCACCTGTTGCTAGCATCGGTGATACTAACCAGTGAGAAATTTTCTCTAGAATTCCAAACGCCATCTCTAGTGGTAGGAAGATAGCAACGGCTAATAGGTTAAAGAAATCGTGGATTGTCGCACTTGCGAATGCACGTTTGAACTCTTCTTTACAACGAACGTGACCAAGGCTAACTAGAGTATTGGTTACCGTAGTACCAATGTTAGCACCCATGATCATAGGAATTGCTAGCTCAACAGGTAAACCACCTGCCACAAGGCCAACGATAATTGAAGTAACTGTACTTGATGATTGAATAAGCGCTGTTGCTACTAAACCAATCATTAAGCCTGCAACTGGGTGTGAAGCAAATTCGAAAAGAACCTTTGCTTGCTCGCCTGTTGCCCATTTGAAGCCTGTACCAACCATTGAAACTGAAAGTAATAGTAGGTAAAGCATGAATGCCAAGTTAGCCCAGCGTAGCCAACGAGTAGTGCTCGAGATAGGCGCTGCTGCAGTAGTAGCTTGGTTCATAATGTTTTCTCCATTGGACCGTTTAAGTCTGTGTTTGGTCTGTTTGTTTAATCTGAGCGTGATGTTAGAGGGGAAATATTTCAGTAATATTACATTTTGGTTTAGGTGCGACTTTTTTGTGATGATTTACTCTTTAAATATTCCAATTGCTAATGTGGTTGTTTTAAGTTGTTGTTTTAAATTGTTTTTTAATGGAAATTCTATAGGTGATATAGATCTTAAAAGTTAGAAAAAAATTGAAAATAATCGATGAAATATTACATTATGAAATCAGACACTTCGAAAAAATAAGTGGTAAATCTATGTTTGGTTAGGTTTTTCCGAGTTTGTTGAGTGGCGGTGTCATATTTGATATAAAAGGGTATCTACTCTTTTATTACGGCACATCTATGTCGCATCTCAACTACAACCATCTGTATTACTTCTGGATGGTTTGCAAGCAAGGCTCTGTTACTAAAGCTGCAGAAGCCCTATTCCTAACACCACAAACGGTAACGGGGCAGATAAAAGCCTTAGAAGAACGCATGGATGGCAAGTTGACCAAGCGTAATGGCCGAAGTGTTGAGCCTACAGAGCTTGGGCAACTGGTCTTTAAATATGCCGATCGTATGTTTGGCCTGAGTTACGAGATGCTGGACATCGTGAATTACAGCCAACACTCCAATATTCTGTTTGATGTTGGCGTCGCGGATGCGCTCTCTAAAAGACTCGTCAGTAAGATACTGATGTCGACCATCCCTCCAGATAACAGCATTCACTTGCGCTGTTTTGAATCGACCCATGAAATGCTACTTGAGCAACTCTCTCAACATAAGCTCGATATGATTTTGTCTGACTGTCCGGTGGACTCTAGTCAAAGCCCGGGCCTGTTCAGTAAAAAGCTGGGTGAGAGTGGAATGAGCTTTTTTAGTTCAGGTCAGGTTGAAGGGGTTAATTTCCCTGCTGTATTGGAGCAAAGAAAGCTTTTGATCCCTGGCAGCCGAACCTCAATGGGTCGTAAAGTGCTGCAATGGTTTGATAGACAAGGGCTTAAGCCTGATATTTTAGGTGAGTTTGATGATGCCGCATTGATGAAGGCTTTTGCTCGTTACCATCATGACGTAATATTTTTAGCACCGACGATTTATATGTCTGAAGTGGAAGACGACACATCACTGCAACTATTAGGCGGTATTGAAGAGTTAAAAGAGGAGTACTACGTCATATTTGCTGAGAGGATGATCCAACACCCAGCAGTAAAAAACGTATGTGACGCAGATTTTAGCAAATTGTTCGAGTGAGATAGTTTGTTAATGAATTGATATCGATTATCATAACTCCGCAATATGCCGGAAATACTGATAGCCCGTAGTTGGCGTAAAGGTTGTAGGGAGCCAAACTATGAACTTAAAAGAGATGGAGAAGAACTCAGCACAAGCTGTGATTCTACTCAAAGCCATGGCTAACGAGCGTCGCTTACAGATTTTGTGCCTATTACATGGCACTGAACTGTCGGTTGGGGAGTTGTGTGGCAAGTTGGAACTGAGTCAGTCTGCTTTATCTCAACATCTTGCTTGGTTGAGAAGAGATGGTTTGGTCGAAACTCGCAAAGAAGCTCAAACTGTGTATTACACATTGAGTAGTGAAGAAGTAAAAGCGATGATTAACCTACTGCATGGTATTTACTGCAAGTAGCTTATTGCTGGTGGGAGGGGGATTTCTTATCAGCGATAGAATGACACAAGGAAGTGTTAGCATTTCACATTGAACGTTAGTGTTTACCTATCTATCTACGTACCAATTTGCTTCTCTATTTATTTTTCTGATTGTTTGTTTTATCTATCTGCTTAAATTGTTTATCGGTCAGAAAAACGGCTGTTAGCACGTAAAATAAAAGCGTTACTCAAAATTTAGATATAAAAAAACCGGCCTAGGCCGGTTTTTTTCGTTTTGCGTTGTAATCAAATTTCTATTAAAGAGCTTTGATTGCAGCAGCGAAACGAGACTTATGACGTGCAGCTTTATTCTTATGAATAAGGCCTTTAGTCGCCATACGGTCAAGAAGTGGTGTAACTTCTACAAGAGCAGCAGTTGCAGCTTCTTTATCACCAGCTGCGATAGCTGCGATAGTCTTTTTCATGTAAGTGCGCATCATAGAACGACGGCTAGCATTGTGCTGGCGACGTTTCTCAGCTTGGATAGCGCGCTTCTTAGCAGATTTACTGTTTGCCAAGGGTCTAACTCCCAAAAACTTAGTTCGGTGACAATTTAAGGGCGAGGACTATCCCTCATTAGCGCTTAATTGTCAAATGATTTGTGCAAAAACCAATCGTAGCCAAACAAACTTTGGTATGGAAAGGTCATCGCGGTTAAGATGGCGGGGATTCTAACAGCATTTTTAGACCAATGCTAATAAATATGCTTCTTAGGACAGGATAGTATTTATCCTCGCTTGAAAGTAATCAACCAGTGTCAGAGGTTTCTGTGAGTAAACGACTATTAAAGTCAGGCCTGATTGTCAGCGCAATGACTTTTGTTTCCCGTGTATTGGGGCTAGTACGTGATGTAGTAGTAGCAAATTTGATGGGGGCAGGAGCGAGTGCCGACGTATTTTTCTTCGCTAATAAAATTCCTAATTTCTTACGTCGACTTTTTGCAGAAGGTGCGTTTTCTCAAGCGTTTGTTCCTGTATTAACGGAATATCACGCCGCAGGTGATAAAGATAAGACACGAGATTTAATTGCTAAGGTGTCGGGGACGCTCGGGGTTTTAGTTTCTATTGTCACCGTCATCGGGGTATTGGGCTCTGGCGTGATCACCGCGATGTTTGGTGCGGGTTGGTTTATCGACTGGCTAAATGATGGCCCATCAGCACCCAAATTTGAGCTAGCGAGCTTTATGCTCAAGATTACCTTTCCTTATTTATGGTTTATCACCTTCGTCGCTTTATCTGGTGCCATTCTTAATACATTAGGTAAATTTGCGGTCTCTTCTTTTACTCCTGTGTTCTTGAACGTGATGATCATAGGCGCTGCATGGTTTATCTCACCTAATTTAGAACAACCAGAAATTGGTTTGGCTATTGGTGTGTTTCTTGGTGGCTTAGTCCAATTCCTTTTCCAAATGCCTTTCTTGATCAAAGCGGGTGTGTTGGTTAAGCCGAAGTGGGGATGGAGAGACCCGGGTGTGGTTAAGATCCGCACATTAATGATCCCTGCTCTGTTCGGTGTATCGGTCAGCCAAATCAACTTATTGTTTGATACCTTTATTGCCAGCTTCCTCGCAACAGGCTCTATCAGTTGGTTGTACTACTCAGACCGACTGCTTGAATTTCCTCTCGGTTTATTCGGTATCGCGATTGCGACTGTGATTCTTCCTGCTTTGTCTCGTAAACACGTAGATGCTCAAGGGGAAGGGTTCGCGCATACCATGGATTGGGGCGTGCGCATGGTGTTGCTGCTTGGTATTCCTGCGATGTTAGGTCTTATCGTTTTAGCTAAACCCATGTTGATGGTGCTATTTATGCGTGGTGAGTTCTCTCCACACGATGTACAGCAAGCATCGATGTCATTGGTAGCTTACGCATCAGGCTTGCTTAATTTCATGCTGATTAAAGTTTTAGCTCCGGGCTATTACTCTCGCCAAGATACCAAAACACCGGTTAAGTACGGCATTATCGCTATGGTGACCAATATGGTGTTTAACGCGATCTTTGCTTATTTTTATGGCTATGTGGGTTTGGCGATTGCGACGGCACTGTCTGCCTTTGTGAATATGGCCTTGTTATATCGAGGATTGCACCTTGCGGGTGTGTATCAATTAACTAAGACAACCTTGTTGTTCAGTGCCAAATTAATTATCTCAGGTGTGGTGATGGTAGCGGCTATTTTATGGCAGCTGGATAATATGCAACATTGGCTTGAATGGAGCTTTAGCCAGAGAGCGCTGACATTAACTGGCTTGATTGGACTTGGTGGCTTTGTTTATATTGTTTCGGTACTGATTTTAGGTATCCGAGTAAAACATTTAAAAGCAGCGACAGATTAATACTGATTAGTATATAATCCGTCGGTTTCACACAATAAATGATGCAAATAACAGGTTTTAGCTGATCATAATGGAACTGATCCGAGGTATACACAATATTAAAGCGCAGCATCATGGCTGTGTATTAACCATAGGTAACTTCGATGGTGTTCATTTAGGACATCAAGAGGTTTTGAGTCAGGTTTCTAAACAAGCTGCAGCATTAGGGCTACCTTCTGTTGTTATGACGTTTGAACCGCAGCCTATGGAGCTGTTTGCCCGAGATAGAGCGCCAGCACGTTTAACTCGTTTACGAGACAAATACGTGCAACTGAGTAAGCTAGATATCAGTCGCTTATTGTGTGTTAATTTTAATCAGTATTTTGCAAGTTTATCCGCGGAAGCATTCATTAAGGATCTTTTGGTTGATAAGCTTGGTGTGAAGTTCTTGGTGGTTGGTGACGATTTTTGCTTTGGTAAAGGTCGTACCGGTAATTTCGCTATGCTCAAAGAGGCGGGCGAGAAGTACGGTTTTGAGGTGGTCAGCACCCAAAGCTATTGCTTAAACCAATTACGAGTAAGCAGTACTGAGATACGAAATGCATTAGCGGTCGATGACTTGGCTGCAAGTGCTACCATGTTAGGACGTGATTACAGTATTAGTGGTCGAGTGTCCCATGGTCGAAAACTAGGGAGAACTATCGGTTTCCCTACCGCTAATATTCCATTAAAGCGTTGTGTTTCTCCTGTATCGGGAGTGTATGTTGTTGAAGCTTTGGATATCGACGGTGTTCCTGTCGGTGGCGTTGCTAATATTGGACAACGACCAACAGTTAATGGGGTAAGGCAGCAATTGGAAGTGCATTTTTTTGACTTTAAAGCCAATTTATATGGTAAACAGTTAGAAGTACGACTTTTGCACAAACTGCGCGACGAGATAAAATTTGAATCGTTCGACGCACTAAAGAATCAAATAGAATTGGATGCTGAAGCCGCAAGGGTGTGGCTGCTTCAGCTAAAGAATTAATCGGATGATTCCACCGATTAACATAATGTCTAACTTCGCCCAATATAACGGAATTAAGAATCGATGAGTGATTATAAAGATACCCTGAACTTACCAGAAACAGGGTTCCCAATGCGCGGCAATCTGGCAAATCGTGAGCCAGAAATGCTGAAGCGTTGGTACAAAGAAGATCTTTACGGCGAAATCCGTAAGGCAAAGAAAGGTAAAAAATCTTTCGTACTGCATGATGGCCCTCCATACGCGAACGGCGATATTCACATTGGCCACGCGCTGAATAAGATTCTTAAAGACATTATTATCAAATCTAAGACCCTTTCTGGTTTTGATGCACCGTACATCCCTGGTTGGGACTGTCACGGTCTTCCAATCGAGCTAATGGTTGAGAAGAAGAAAGGTAAGCCTGGTCAGAAGATTTCGGCGGCTGAATTCCGCGAAGAGTGTCGAAAGTACGCTGCGGGTCAAGTTGAAGGTCAGAAAGAGAGCTTCAAACGTCTTGGCATCATGGGCGAGTGGGACAAACCTTATCGCACTATGGATTTTGGCACAGAAGCGAACATCATTCGTTCTCTTGGCAAAATCGCAGACAAAGGTCACCTTCTTAAAGGTTTCAAACCCGTTCACTGGTGTACTGATTGTGGTTCTGCTCTGGCTGAAGCTGAAGTTGAATACAAAGATAAAGTTTCTCCATCTATCGATGTGAAATTTACAGCAGCTGACGAAGCGGCGCTTCTAGAGAAATTTACTCTAGCTGAAGGTCATGCGGGTCAAGGCGAAATTTCTATCGTTATCTGGACAACAACACCATGGACTCTGCCTGCTAACCGCGCAGTATGTCTACGTGATGATCTTGAATACGTGCTTATCCAAGTTGAAGCGAATGGCGACCAGCCTGCTCAACGTATCGTTGTTGCTTCTGAACTAGCAAAAGACGTAATGGATCGTGCAGGTATCGAGCACTTCCACAACCTTGGTTTTGCTACAGGTGCTGATCTTGAGCTTTCTCAGTTCAACCACCCGTTCTACGACTTTACTGTTCCTGCAGTTCTTGGCGATCACGTAACAACAGATTCAGGTACTGGTGTGGTTCACACTGCGCCTGGTCACGGTCAAGAAGATTTCGTGGTTGGTAAAAAGTACAACCTAGAAATCGCTAACCCAGTTGGTTCTAACGGCGTTTACCTGCCAGATACAGAGCTATTTGCTGGTCAGCACGTATTCAAAGCGAACGACTCTGTTTTAGAAGTTCTAAAAGAGAAAGGTGCACTTCTGCATCACCACGCTTACGAGCACAGCTACCCACACTGTTGGAGACACAAAACTCCAATCATCTTCCGCGCAACACCACAATGGTTCATCTCTATGGATCAAGCTGGCCTACGTGCTAAAGCACTAGAGTCAATCAAGAGTGTTGAGTGGTTGCCTGAATGGGGTCAAAGCCGTATCGAAGGCATGGTTGAAGGTCGTCCTGAGTGGTGTATCTCTCGTCAACGTACTTGGGGTGTGCCAATTGCTTTGTTTGTTCATAAAGAAACAGCAGAACTTCACCCAGAAAGCCCAGCGCTTATTGAAAAAGTTGCGAAGCTAGTTGAAGAGAAAGGCATTCAAGCTTGGTGGGATGTAGACGCTGCTGAACTTATGGGCGCAGAAGACGCTGATAAGTACGAAAAAGTAATGGATACGCTAGACGTATGGTTCGACTCAGGTGTTACGCACTTCTCTGTTGTTGATTCTCGTGAAGAGTACAACTTCCCGAACGAAGAGCGCACTCACAGTGCTGATCTTTACCTTGAAGGTTCAGACCAACACCGTGGTTGGTTCCAGTCTTCTCTAATTTCATCTATCGCGATGAAAGACGAAGCACCGTACAAGCAAGTACTAACGCACGGTTTCGTAGTGGATGGTAACGGCCGTAAGATGTCTAAATCTATCGGTAACGTTGTTGCTCCTAAAGACGTAACCAACAAGCTAGGTGCAGATATCCTGCGTCTATGGGTTGCTTCTACAGACTACACGGGTGAAGTTGCGGTTTCTGATGAAATCCTGAAGCGTTCAGCGGATGCTTACCGTCGTATTCGTAACACGGCTCGTTTCTTCCTAGCGAACTTGAACGGTTTCAACCCTGAAACTGACCTAGTTCCTGCTGAAGAGATGGTTGCACTTGATCGCTGGGCTGTTGGCCGTGCTCAAGCTGCACAAGAAGAGATTGTTAAAGCATACGGCGAGTACAACACTCACGGTGTGACTCAACGTCTAATGCAGTTCTGTTCTATCGAAATGGGTTCTTTCTACCTAGACGTAATCAAAGACCGTCAGTACACAGCGAAGCAGGGCAGCCATGCTCAACGTAGCTGTCAAACGGCGCTTTACTACATCGTAGAAGCTCTAGTTCGTTGGATGGCACCTATCATGTCGTTCACTGCAGATGAAATTTGGAACGAAATGCCAAGCTCTTTACCAACTGGAGAGCAGCGCGACACGTTCGTATTCACAGGTGAGTGGTTCGAAGGTCTATTTGGTCTTGCAGAAGGCGAAGAGCTAAGCAACGAATTCTGGACTGAAATCCAGTCTGTTCGTGGCGCAGTGAACAAGCTTCTTGAAGATGCTCGTAAAGAGAAAACGATCGGTGGTGCACTGCAAGCTGAAGTTACTCTATACGCTGACGATGCACTAGCGGCTAAAATCAACAAGCTAGAAGATGAGCTACGTTTCGTACTTATCACCTCTGCAGCTGTTGTTAAGCCACTGAGCGAGAAGTCTGATGCAGCGCAAGCGACAGACGTTGCTGGTCTATTCGTTGAAGTTGCGGCTACTGAAGCTGAGAAGTGTGACCGTTGCTGGCACCACACTCCAGATGTAGGCACTATCGAAGGTCACGAGAAAGTTTGTGGTCGTTGTGTGTCGAACATCGACGGTGAAGGCGAAGTGCGTAAGTTCGCATAACGACTCAGAGAAAGACTGAACTTTTTGTAAAAATCATAGCCCCAGTATCAACTGGGGTTATTTTTAGTTATAGGAAATGTGTTTAACCAAGTTGGTAATCAAGGTCACGTAAGGTGACTAACAATGAATACCAACTTCGTAAATACTAGGAATAGAAATGAGTGAAGTTTCGTTAAAACAATCTGGTGTACGTTGGTTATGGCTGGCTCTATTGGTCTTCTTGGCTGATATCGGCATTAAACTCTTTGTCATGGACAATATGGGTTATGGTTGGGCAAACCGTATTGAGGTGCTGCCATTCTTTAACTTTTTGTACGTGCATAACTACGGTGCAGCGTTTAGCTTCTTGAGTGATCAAAGTGGTTGGCAGCGTTGGTTATTTACGGGTATCGCATTTGCGGTAACAGGTATGCTGACGTACTGGATGAGCAAACTACCAGCAACAGAGAAGTGGAATAACATTGCTTATGCGATCATCATTGGTGGTGCAGTAGGTAATGTGTTTGACCGAGTCGTACATGGCTTTGTTGTCGATTACTTAGACTTCTACTGGGGCACTTACCACTGGCCTGCATTTAACTTAGCGGATATGGGAATCTGTATCGGTGCTGCGATGATCATCTTAGATGGTTTCCGTAAGAAAGACGAAAGCAAATAGCTTGCTTCAAAGTCAGTCTATGACTCACAGAATAGAATAGCCCTAAGCGCTGTCGGTTGATTCCGACGGCGCTTTTTTTTATGCTTCAGTCAACAAGGAAGCAAAGCACAGCGCATCCTCAAATAATAAAGAAGTCTAAGGAAAGTAACGTGGCAGCAATTAAAAATGATTCAGCAGTAACTCTACATTTTACGATTAAAATGAAGGATGGTTCAGTTGCCGATAGTACGGAGAACATGGGCAAACCAGCGAAGTTCGTCATGGGTGATGGCAGCCTAAGTGAGAACTTTGAAGCGTGCTTACTTGGACTTGAAGCCGGCACTGAAAAGTCTATCGAACTGAAGGCGGAAGACGCGTTTGGTATGCCAAACCCAGATCATATTCACTATATGGATCGTGCTAAGTTTGTTGGCGACTCTGAAGTTGAAGTGGGCACTATCATGGCATTTTCAGGTCCTGACGGTATGGAAATTCCAGGTATTATTACTGAGATCGCAGGTGATTCAGTGACGGTTGATTTTAATCACCCACTCGCTGGTCAAGACGTTAGCTTTGACGTCAATATCTTAACGGTAGAATAACTCTCTTAACGTTAGAATAGCTGTCTTCACGCTAGAATAAGATAGCCTTACAGCTGTGATCTCACCCAGAGCTTCACTGTCTAGACGCTTCACTGTAGAATGCGAACCTCGCTGACGGCGAACTCTATAGAAGCAACCTTAGTACCGCGGTAAATGATGAGCAATGAAATGAAAATAATGTTAGCTAACCCTCGTGGCTTTTGTGCCGGTGTCGATCGTGCGATCAGCATCGTAGAGCGTGCACTCGAAATGTATCAGCCACCGATCTATGTTCGCCATGAAGTGGTACACAACCGCTTTGTTGTTGAGGGGCTCAAGCAGCGTGGTGCTATTTTTGTCGAAGAACTGAGTGAGGTGCCAGACGACAACATCGTGATCTTTTCGGCTCACGGTGTTTCTCAAGCGGTTCGTAAAGAAGCGAAAGAGCGTGAGTTAACGGTATTTGATGCGACGTGTCCTTTGGTGACTAAAGTTCATATGGAGGTTGCTCGTGCGAGCCGCAAACATATGGAAGTGGTACTGATTGGCCACGCAGGTCACCCTGAAGTGGAAGGCACTATGGGTCAGTACGCGAGCCAAACTGGTGGTATGTACTTGGTTGAAAGACCAGAGGACGTACAGAACCTCGTGGTGAATGATCCAAGTAACCTGCACTATGTTAGCCAAACTACGCTATCAGTAGATGAAACTGCAGATGTGATTGAAGAGCTACGTCGAGTGTTCCCTGAGATTCAAGGCCCACGTAAAGACGACATCTGTTACGCGACTCAAAACCGTCAAGACGCTGTGCGTGAGATGGCGAATGACGTTGATGTGGTGATAGTGGTTGGTTCTAAGAACTCATCGAATTCAACTCGTCTAAAAGAGCTAGCTGAGAAACTAGGCACACCAGGCTACCTAACTGACTGTCCTGAAGACATTCAAACCGAGTGGGTTGAAGGGAAAAAGAAAATCGGTGTAACAGCCGGTGCTTCTGCTCCTGAAGAGCTGGTAAACCAAATTCTAGATCGTATTCGTGAGCTAGGTGCGACTGACGTTGAAGAGATTCAAGGTCGTGAAGAGAACATGTTCTTTGAAGTACCAAAAGAGCTACAGATTAAGCAAGTCGACTAATCTCTATTGATTGGTGACAAGATCGATGCGTAACACTATCGATTTGCAAACACTATTGATTTGTAAACAGCAGGAAGCCAACGTTGATACGTTGGCTTTTTTGATCGTGCTTTGGAACAAGGCGTCTAATTCTAACGCGTTACTGGAGACCGAGTTGCTCTTTTAAAGTCTTTAAATAACGACGACTCACCGGGACTTCAAAGCCAGTCAGGGTAATGATCTCTGCTAATCCATTTTCTAGCAGTTTGATCTCTTGGATCGATTTTATGTTGATCAAATACTGTCGATGACAGCGGATCAAATCGGTCTTTTCTTCCAAGATCTTTAGTGTTAACTGTGAGGTTGCGGTTTGCGATGAGCTACGAACATGCACACCACTGATATCGGAATAGGCGCACTCTACCGTTTGGCTTGCCATGATCACAATGCGGTTATGACCAATACATGGGATTTGCTCTAAGTGACAGGGAGCAATCGCTGAGATGTTCTGTTCTGGTGCTTTCTGATTTTGTTTGATGACCTTATTCAGGCGACAAACGCTCTTGTTTAATCGACAAGGCTCGACTGGCTTAAGTAGGTAATCAAAAGCGTTATCTTCAAAGGCTTGAATCGCATATTGGTCGTAGGCGGTGACGAATACCACGTAGGGCATGGTATCTGGGTCAAGCATGCTTAACAGCTCAATCCCAGTAACCTGCGGCATTTGGATATCCAAATACACGACATCAGGCTTGAGTAGGTTGATCTGTTTCAGTCCTTCGATCGCGTTACTCGCTTGGCCTATGATTTCCACTTCTCCGGTTTCGGTCAGCAGCTCAATCAGCTCTTCGCGAGCAAAAAGCTCATCATCGATAACTAGTGCCTTTAACATCCTACAATCTTCATCTTGGTTCTATCCCTGCTTGGTTCACGCTTATCTTTTAAATGTCTGCTTCTAAATGTTTCAACTCGGAGCGATCCGTCTCCGAAAATACCATTATTTGAGTATAGGTATGATAAAGCTCATTCGAGTAAATTGCTGTGGTTGAGATTCTATTTTTAGTGCTGAATCTTGTCCAAAGAAATTAGTGAGTCGTTTATCAACAATTTCCATCCCTAATCCTACATGATCTTGAGATGGCTTCTGATAATTACCTGCATTGTCTTCAACGGTTAACTTGAACCCACCCTCGAAAGCCTCGCTAGAGATCTTTACTTTACCGCCTTCCAACATATTAGATATCCCATGTTTGATGGCGTTTTCTACCAGCGGTTGCAGGGTAAAGCTCGGCAATTGAGATTCATATAACTGCGGGTCGATATCCCATTCCACTTCTAGTCGATCGGTAAAGCGTGCTTTCTCTATGGTCAGGTAAGCGTTGACGTGTGCCAGTTCGTCTTTGAGCTTCACGGTGTTGATGTTCTGCTTTAGGTTGCTTCTAAAGAAGTGAGACAGGTGTTGAATCAACTCTCGAGCTTTATCTGGGTCACGACGTGTTACTGCGCTGATAGTATTAAGCGCATTGAACAAGAAGTGCGGGTTCACTTGAGCGTGCAGCAGTTTGATTTCTGCTTGTGTCAGTAGCGTTTGCTGCTGCTGGTAGTTGCTAAATAGGATCTGGCTCGATAATAGTTGAGCGATACCTTCACCCATCGACATATTGATAGTTGAGAATAGTTTCAGCTTTGGCTCATAGAGCTTGATGGTGCCGACCACTTCGTTACCCGCGCGCAATGGAATAATCAACGCAGAACCCAATTTACAATCCTGCGACAAGGAGCATTGGTATGGGTTCTCTTTGCCATCAAGGTAGATGATGTCGTTCTGTTCCATCGAAGTGAGCGTGCTTTGCGATGAAATCGGGGTGTTCGGAATATGGTGTTCATCACCAATACCAACGAACGCGAGGATTTTCTCTCGGTCGGTAATCGCTACCGCCCCTACGTTGGTCTCTTCATAAACGATACGTACGATTTTTTGTGCGTTATCGGAATTGAACCCACCATGCAAAATACCCACCGAACGTTCGGCAATGGTCAGTGCGCGGCGTGAGAAGGTAGCCGAGTACTTTTCGAAGATGGTTTTTCTGTCTTGGATGATGCTCATGAACAGTGCTGCACCGACCGAGTTAGCGATGATCATTGGCGCCGCAATATCGGAGACCAGAGCATAGGATTGTTCGAAGGGTTTTGCGACCGCCAGCAGAATCAGCATCTGAATGATCTCTGCAAACAGGGTTACCGAGAAAACCACTAACGGATTAAACAGTTGGCTGGCTTTGTTCTTTCTCACGAGATAAACGTGTAACAGGCCGCCAATCAAGCCTTCTGCTGTGGTTGAAATCGCACAAGCCAAGTCTGTGAAGCCGCCTAATGAGTAACGGTGAATTCCACCAGTAAAGCCGACGGCAAAGCCAACGACAGGGCCGCCAAACAGACCTCCCATTACCGCACCCATCGCACGCGTGTTGGCGATGGCATCATTGATCTGCAGTCCGAAATAGGTACCCATAATGCAGAACAGGGAGAACAGAACGTAGCAGCTGATCTTATGGCCTAAGCGTGAAGAGATGCTCAACAAAGGGAGAATCAGTGGGGTTTTACTCAGCATGTAAGCAATCACTAAGTAGACGCAGGTTTGTTGCAGCAGAGAGAGAATGAGTTCCATATTTTCACCTATTGAGACGCTTGTTAAGTGTAAAGCTCATTGCTTGGTAACGGTAGCTTTGCTTGTGTTTTCGTAGGTTATATTCGCTTCCCAGAGTCGAAAGCACTAACGCCTGAAAACACTAAAGCCCATCACAGTGGACGGGCTTTAGTCTTAGATTCCACGAATCACTGAGTGATTACGGGAGCAAGCGAAGTTGTGTTTGGCTGTTCTTTTGTCTCTTTCTCTGAAGATTGGTCTCTTGTTCCCAAGAGCCTTAAAGAACTAGGCTGTTTTGGTAACGCCTTTTGCTTCTTTCTCTTCTTCATCAGCTAGGTCGATATCGCCTTTGCCTTTTGAAATTTTAATAACGTAAGCCGCAACACCTAGCGCACTCACCACACCAATGATGGTTGAGATTTGCATTGGTAGACCGAAGCCCAGTTGGCTGTTGTTCAGGATGAATGTGATACACACAGACGTCATGAAGATAGCTGGAACTGTTGTTACCCAGTGCAGTTTGTTGTGGCGAAGTAGGTAAGCTGAAGCTGTCCACAGCATCATTACGGCTGTTGATTGGTTAGCAAAACCGAAGTAGCGCCAGATGATACCGAAATCAACTTGAGTCAGGATGCCACCGATAACGAACAGTGGTAACGCCATTAGTAGACGGTTACGCAGTGTTTTCTGTTCCATGTTGAAGTATTCAGCAAGGATAAGACGGCTTGAACGGAACGCTGTGTCACCAGAAGTGATTGGTAGGATAACCACGCCAAGGAAAGCAAGGATACCGCCAAATACACCCAGTAGACCAAATGAAGCGCTGTATACTACGTTACCTGGGCCGCCGTTTGCAATTGCGTCAGACAGAGACTCAACCGAACCGAAGAAAGACAGAGCAAGTGCACACCAGATTAGAGCGATGATGCCTTCACCAATCATTGCGCCGTAGAATACGAAGCGACCGTTCTTCTCGTTTTCCATACAACGCGCCATCAGAGGAGACTGAGTGGCGTGGAAGCCAGAGATAGCACCACATGCGATAGTGATGAAGAGAGCAGGCCAAAGTGGTAGGTCATTCGGGTTCATGTTGGTGAACATGTCGCTGATCTCAAAGCCCCCCATGATTTGGTGTTCGTCAGATAGACCAATCGCAGTGATTAGGCCAACAGACATAAAGATAAGCAGTGCACCGAACAGTGGGTAGAAGCGACCAATGATTTTATCGACAGGGACAATCGTTGCGATGATGTAGTAAGCAAAGATGATAATAACCATCGTAGTTGCAGACATCGCGAAATCAGTTTGGTCGTTCACTAGGTTAGTGATCATACCTGCTGGAGCAGATACGAATACCACACCAACAAGAAGCAGTAGAACAATGGCAAAGATGTTCATAAAGTGTTTTGCGCCATTGCCTAGGTAACGTCCAGTGATGGTTGGAACCGAAGCTCCGCCATTACGGATAGATAACATACCTGAGAAGTAGTCGTGTACTGCACCTGCGAAGATACAACCTAGAACGATCCAAAGCATTGCTGCTGGACCATAAAGGGCACCCATGATAGGGCCGAAGATTGGACCTACACCTGCGATGTTAAGCAGCTGAACTAGGTAAACCTTTGGTGTCGACATTGGAACGTAGTCCACGCCATCTTGCTTAGTGTGAGCAGGTGTTTGGCGTTTTTCATTGATACCGAAAATCTTCTCGATAAAGGTACCGTAAATAAAGTAGCCACCAATGAGTGCTGCGACACAGGTAAGAAACCACATCATAATTTGTTATCCCTGAATGTATTAATTAAGTCAGGGTGTATATTAAAGGAGTCGATGAGAAGAAACTTCCGCTACGAGAGTGAGTGGTCGAATAGCCAATTTAGCGGTGTTATAACTGATTTAGTG
Organism: Vibrio sp. 10N.261.52.C11; assembly: GCF_041471405.1. Classification (NCBI taxonomy): domain Bacteria; kingdom Pseudomonadati; phylum Pseudomonadota; class Gammaproteobacteria; order Vibrionales; family Vibrionaceae; genus Vibrio; species Vibrio sp. 10N.261.52.C11. Next base: position 28,575 of record NZ_JBFROI010000027.1, on the reverse strand, counting down.
GTTTGTTCACTGTGCTGAGTGGCCGATATTTCTATCGAGAGGCCTATTAGCTCTATAGAGAGGTTGTTTGAGTTGGCTGAACGGCGACTATTGATTCTGAGTGGTCGGAATGAACCTAAAGTGGCGAACATTAGACAATAAGTGGACATCGATAGGCGTTCAGCGGAGAATCACCACAAAGGCAGCGCTTCGTCAGAAAGTGGTGAAGTAACAATATAAAGGATTGAAATGAAAAAAATAATCGTACTATTCGCCGTGGCATTTAGCCTTGCAGGATGCAGCGCCAATGTTCAAGATTTAGCAGCTGAAGGCAATTGGCAAGAGATTGGCTATCGTGATGGTATCAAAGGCCACACTCAGCGTTCGTATTCAGAGATGACTGAGCTTGGCGCAGTCGATCAAGCGAGTTACACAGAAGGTTATCACCTAGGTGTGACTGAATATTGTAATCCGAACCATGCTTATCAGATTGGTTTATCTGGTCAGGTGTATGAAGGCGTGTGTTCTGGTACGGAAGACGCTCAACGTTTCCGTATGGAATGGCAACGCGGCTGGGACGAGTTCTCAAACGACTATTAAGCCCAAGCTAGCCATAAAAAATTAAAACTAAAAAAAGACCAGTACCGCGTGTGTGCTGGTCTTTTTGTATGTCGTTGAAGTAGCTGTCTAAATGAGAAGCTACAAGCCAAATTAAGATTACTGATTATTCTCGACGGCTTTTCTCAAGAAGCCATTTTGCTTATCAAGCTGAGCCTTGGCTAACTCTAAATCTAGCCCTGTTAGAATCATCAAAATAGATAACTTCACATCGTAATCAGTCGCTTTAAGTGTCGACACCGCCAGTGCTTTATCGCACTCTGTTGCTTGGATAACGATACGAGCGGCGCGGGCAACCAACTTTTCATTGGTCGCTTTTACGTCGACCATAAGGTTTTGGTAGCTCTTACCAATGCGAATCATGCTGGCAGTGGTCAGCATATTAAGCACCAGCTTTTGTGCTGTACCTGATTTGAGTCGTGTTGAACCAGTCAATGCTTCTGGGCCAACCACCGGGCTAATTGCGATTTGAGCGATTTCAGCAATTGGAGAGTCAGGGTTACAAGATAATGCAACCGTTACTGCCCCAAGCTGATTGGCATAGTTGAGTGCACCAATCACGTAAGGTGTGCGACCGCTCGCAGCAATACCTACCACGACATCATTTTCTGAAAACTGAATCGCTTTCAGATCTTCAATGCCGAGAGTTAGCGAGTCTTCTGCACCTTCTTTGGCTTTTAAAATCGCCTCTGGTCCGCCTGCAATTAAGCCGATAACCATTTTGTCCGAAACACCGAAAGTCGGTGGGCATTCTGAGGCGTCTAACACACCTAATCGACCACTGGTGCCTGCGCCCATATAAATCAGTCGACCACCGTTTTGAAAGGCATGAGCAATTTTATCGACCGCTTTCGCGATCTGTGGCAGTTCCGCTTCAATCGCCAGTGGGACTTGTTTGTCTTGTTGGTTAATCTTTTCAACCACTTCGAGAGAGGTGAGCAGATCAATATCCATAGTGTCAGGGTTTCTCCCCTCCGAAACGAGGTGCGAGAGCGCTGATATGAGAGCGTCGTTACTCATAATGATCCTTAAATGGTGATTCTAAAATTATGGTTCTAAAGTTGTTTAGTCAGCTCGATAGAGAACGCCTAGAGAGGCCGCTCTGCTTGCGCCAGTCACTTCTGGTAAATTGCTTGGCAGTTTATGAACATGACGCTGAGCAAGCCACGCAAAGGCCATTGCTTCCATGTAATCGGCATCCACGCCTTTACTGGTGGTTGAGTCAACCTCCCAACTTGGAAGCAATTCAGACAGTCTCTTCATCAACAATGGGTTTCTTGTACCACCGCCACACACATACAGTGCAGGCTGGTTACCCAAGCGATAAGTCTCCACTTCATTGGCTATCGTCAATGCGGTGTATTCACAAAGCGTGCGCTGAACATCTTCTACTGCAAGATCTTTAAATTCTGTTAATTGTTGCTCTAGCCAAGGTAGGTTGAATAGTTCTCTACCAGTACTTTTCGGTGGCATTTGAGATAGATAAGACTCATTTAACAACTGTTCGAGTAAAGCTTGATTGAGTTGACCTTTAAGCGCAAATTGCGCATCACGGTCAAACTTCTCACCCGTGTGTTTATCAACCCAAGCGTCCATCAATATATTGCCCGGACCTGTATCATAACCAAGCGTTGGCTGATTAGGGCGCAGCACTGAAATATTCGAGATACCACCAATATTCAACACCACAACCGAGCTGTCTTGCGGGTGGAAAATCGTATGGTGGAAGGCGGGGACTAATGGCGCACCTTGTCCGCCTAATGCCATGTCTTTACGCCTGAAATCGGCAACCGTTTGAATCTGTGTTTTAGCGGCAATGATGTTGGCATCACCCAACTGCATGGTAAATGGAGATTCGCCGCTTGGCTGGTGGAATACCGTTTGACCATGATTACCAATCGCAGTCACAGAAGATGCAGGTGTACCTGACTTTTCGAGAAGTTGCAAAACCGCATCGCCAAACAGATGGCCAAGCTGGTGGTCGAGTTCTCCAATGGCAATTAAATCGGTTTTCTGACCAATACAAACTTCAAGCAGACGCACTTTGAGGTCGTCAGGCATTGGGAACTCATCATGAGCGAGTAATGTGATCCGGTTGTCTTCTATCGACACCAGTGCCGTATCAACGCCGTCCATACTCGTCCCCGACATCACGCCAATGTATAACTCTGATTTCATTGTTCACTTCCTAAATTAAGCTGCCGGATCTTTTGGCTTGCGATGACTTCTGCGCCATCCAGAGCATTACCTTGAATATTTAAGGTACGAACTTGGAGTTCTTGGGAAAGCCTAGGGTGATAGAACTGCCCTAAACTGCCTAAGAAAATAATCGGTAATGAGTTATAGTCTGAGCATACTCGTGTGAGCTTCTCTATTTCTTCAATACCTTGTTTTAATATGGCACTTGCCGTTGAGCAGCGCTGCTCTATATCAACGATCTCTCGTGCAAATTGGGCGTAATCGGTCGCGTTAGCTTCGCCAATCCACCGTAGAATTTGGCTGCGTTCGTTGCCTGTTTTTCGCATTACAAGTTGATTCGTTAAAGAAGTGCGCTTGTTATCTAATTCAACGAGAGTTTGTTGAACAGCTCGAAAACCAAGCCAAGCGCCACCACCTTGGTCACCAATTGGGAAACCCCAACCACCAACTTGATGAGTCTTTTGTTGTGTGTCCAATTGAATCGCAACGGAACCTGTGCCAATCGCAATACAGTTAACACCTTGTCCTGAATTAGCACCAAATACTGACGCTTCTGCATCAGTTGTTACATACAGGTGCGGGCAATGGGTTAACGCCGATTGCAGTTTGGCTTTTAAATCTAAGTTTCCTACGCCCGCAACGCCAACCACAATATAGCACTGTTGTGATTTTATCTGATTCACACTCAACATTTCATCAATATAATGAGTAAGTTGAGTGATCGCAGATCCACCATATAAGGTCAATGATGTCGCAGGTAAAATACACTCTTCGATGACACTTAGTGTTGGTAATATTCGCTTCAGTCTAATGGCGGTTTTAGTGCCACCGCCATCGACTGCCAAAGTATGGGTAATCATTGGCTAAACCGTTTGTAGTTTATTAACTTCTTGAGTTTGCTTCTTACCTGCAAGGCACACAATTAATGATACAAACGTGCCCACACAGAGTTGATACGGGAAGGCTAATCGAATACCCACCCAATCCGCGTTAATCACGCCCATCACACTGTCCCACACATAAGCTTGCATCAGTAATGTTGTTAAGAAGCCTGCCACTAGAGCTAAAGCGACAGAAGTCTCGTTGCCGCGCTCAGTGAAAATGGCCGTGAAGTAGACACCCAATAACCCGGTATAAGCAAACACCATCACACTCAAAGCGAACGATAATAACGGCATGTCGGTGTATTGCTGCCAGTAGTAACACAAGATACCCATGCTACCTAAGGCCAGCGCAGCAGCGGCCATACCGAAGCGGCCTGCTTTTACATAATGGAAGTCATCTTGTTCTCCCTTACGAGCTTCTAACCAAGGCTTGTAAATGTCTTGTACCGCAACTGAAGACATCGAGTTTAAGCCAGAGTTTAGTGTCGATAGCGCTGCAGCAACAACACCAACTGTCACTAAGCCACGAAGACCAGCAGGCATTTCATTTAGCACGTAGTACATGAAGATCGTGACGTTTTCGCCATTGAAGTTTTGAACAACTTCTTTACCTTCAACACCCATCAGTTCTGGTCTTTGGTAGAAGACATACAAGAGTAGGCCAATTGACATAAATACAAGCACAACTGGGATAGAGAAGATGATTGAGTTAATCATCGCCTTTGAACCTTGCTTAGCATCTTTACAAGTCAAAACACGTTGAGTCATGTCCTGATCAAGGCCAAATGCACCAATGTTTAATAGCACGAATCCTGTGATACATGCCCAAAAGCTGAAGGTGCCAGCAGGGCTAAAGTCGAGGTTAAAATCTAATAAGGTCAGTTTCGAAGCTTGGCCTTCACCAGGGTTAGCCAGTACCTGAGCAATTTGGTTGAAATCAGCTGGAATTTGTCCCAATAAATAGATGATCACAGCAATGGCTGCACCGACATAAACCACAAGCTGAATTAGGTCGCTCCAGATAACGGAACGAATGCCACCCATGTAGGTATAAGCAAGGCCAACAGCAACGAGAATAACCACTGAAGTAACTACGCTGCTTGGGTCAATGTTGGTAAATAGAATCATGGAGACTGCGATAGCGGCCATGTATAGGCGAGCACCTGAAGCAAATACACGACCGACTAAGTACATTACACCTGCGCGCTGTTTTGTTTTCTCGCCAAAACGAACTTTCAGCAGTTCGTACACGGTAGAGACTTTGTTTTTGTAGAAGCGAGGTATCAGTACTAATGCGACAAAGACAGCACCAATAATTCCACCGATGTTGGTCGCTAGGTAAGTGAGATCGCCACGGTAGCTAGATTCTGGTCCGCCTAAGAACGTCGCTGCTGATTGCGAGGTCGCCAATACCGAGATGGCAACAACCCACATTGGCATCGAGTTACCGCCTAAGAAATAGTCTTTGGTGCTCGTGATTTTGGTTCGGCTGAAGTGCCAGCCTGTAAAAGCGATAACAGCGAAGTAAACCGCAAATACCGCCCAGTCCAGCAAAGTAAATAGTGAATTCATAGCAGCTCCGTAGCATGAATAGGGTAGAGGGTGTTTATTATTATTTTTTCAGAATGTCAGTTTGAATAATGAGTTTCAAAATCTATTCCTTGGTGGAATAGTGACCAATGGTTTTCTTTGATAATGATCCCAGAAGGTTGTGGCAGCTATTCCAAACAGCAGAATATGAAGGAATAATTATTCCAATGAAAATACAAAACTCGTTATGATAACGAGGTACGGTCAGAGGGAAGGGGAAGGACGCTTAATGAAAGGCATTGCGAAAGTTAAAGCATTATTACCAAAACTCTCTCCATCGGATTCGCTGGTGGCTCGTTACGTCTTGGATCACCCACAACAAGTTAAGCAACTCTCCTCTCCTGAGTTGGCTAAAGCGGTAGGTGTAAGCCAATCGACGATCGTAAAGTTTAGTCAGAAACTCGGCTACAAAGGGTTTTCTGAGATGAAGATGAAGCTCTATCAGAGTGATATGACTTATCAGCCTGTATCCCAGCGCGGGATCCATGGGACCATCACCAGAAAAGATCCGCCAGATACGGTGATGGACAAACTTCTTGCAAGTAAAACACAATCGCTTGAGCGTACCGTGTTATTAAATGAAGGCGAACAGTTAAGCAATGCTGCTGATTTGCTGCATCTTGCTAATAAAGTACAGATTTCTGGGGTGGGAGCATCGTCTCTGGTTGCGAAAGATTTCGCTTATAAGCTGATGAAAATAGGTCATGCTGTTAATGCAGAGCAGGATGCTCACATTCAGATTGCTAATGCTGCGTCTCTTTCTGAAAATGATGTGTTGGTTGCAATTTCCTATTCAGGAAACACCAGAGAAGTGGTGAAGGTTGCCCAGTTAGCTAGATCGAAAAAGGCCAAGGTGATTGTAGTAAGCCAGCTATCCCCTTCTGCTTTAGATAAATACGCTGATATCAAACTCATCTCGGCGGCAGACGAAAATCATATTCGAAGCTCATCTATCACCGCGCGTGATAGCCAACTTTTTATTACTGACTTGTTGTTCATTGCGTTAACTCAGCAGGAAGAGCAGGCCGACCAATTAATTGAACAAAGTAAATCTGCAGTAGCGGAATTTAAGCAATAGAAGGAAATTTTATGGGACCGTTGTGGGTTGATGTTGCAGGCTACGAGCTGACAGCTGAAGACAGAGAAATTTTAGAGCACCCAACTGTTGGTGGTCTCATCTTATTTGCTCGAAACTACCACGATAGCAAACAGTTATCGGCGTTAAACAAAGAAATTCGTAAGGTAGCGAAACGTCCTATTTTGATTGGTGTTGACCAAGAAGGTGGTCGAGTTCAGCGCTTCCGCGATGGCTTTTCAATTATCCCAGCTGCTCAAGAATTCGCGACTAAGAATAACGGTGAACATTTAGCAGAACAGGCTGGCTGGCTGATGGCGGCAGAATTGATTGCCCACGATATCGATCTGAGCTTTGCGCCAGTATTAGACAAAGGCCATGACTGTAAAGCGATTGGTAGCCGAGCGTTTGGCGAAGATATTGATACTATTGTTCGTCATAGCAGCGCTTTCATCAAAGGCATGAAGTCGGTTGGCATGGCGACGACAGGCAAGCACTTCCCTGGACACGGTGGCGTGATTGCTGACTCACACTTAGAGACGCCATATGACCCTAGAGACGACATCTTTGAAACAGACATGGCAATCTTCAAGGCGCAAATTGAAGCTGGAATATTGGATGCCATGATGCCAGCTCACGTGGTTTTCTCTCACTATGATGATCAACCTGCGAGTGGTTCACAGTATTGGCTACAGAAAGTATTGAAGCAGCAGCTTGGGTTTAAAGGCTTGGTATTCTCTGACGATTTAACGATGGAAGGCGCTGCCATTATGGGCGGACCAGCCGACAGAGCGAAAGCGGCCTTGAATGCAGGTTGTGACATGGTGTTGATGTGTAATAAACGAGATGCACAAATTGAAGCTCTGGATCACTTAGCGATTCAAGAGGTGCCTTTAGCCAACTCATTGCTTAAAAAACACAGCTTTGATTTGTCGACACTTCACTCGGATGCTAGGTGGAAAAAGACCTCAGAGACGATTAAGCGAATGCTAGGCAGTGAGTGATAAATAAACACATTATAATTTTAGATAAGGCGATATGATAAATATCGCCTTTTTTGTATGTGTGATCCGTGGTTTAAACCTATTTATCTCTTAGAGTGAGTTAAATTTAATATGTAAAATAAAATTTACACCCAATGTTTTTTATTGTTTACACTTGCAATCGATTTTTTAGCTGTTATTGTGTTTTTAAAGATTGTTAACCCAAACGGAAATGTTGGGTGTAAAAATAAATATACAGGTTGAGTTATGCAGAAAAGTGAATTAAGCAATGTCAATATCATCGACGAACAGGTACTGATTACTCCTGAGGAGTTAAAAGCAAAACTGCCTTTGAGTGATAATGCTCGTCGTTTCATTCAAGAGTCTCGTCAAACTATCGCAAACATCATTCATAAGAAAGATCATCGCATGCTTGTTGTATGTGGCCCATGTTCTATCCATGACATTGAAGCTGCGAAAGAGTACGCGAAACGCCTTAAAGCCTTATCTGAGCAACTTAGCGATCAACTGTATATTGTTATGCGTGTTTACTTTGAGAAACCTCGTACCACTGTAGGTTGGAAAGGTTTGATCAATGACCCGCATCTAGACGGCACTTTCGATATTGAGCATGGTCTGCATGTGGGTCGTGAGCTACTTGTTGAACTCGCTGAGATGGAAATTCCATTGGCGACTGAAGCATTAGATCCAATCAGCCCGCAATACCTAGCAGATACCTTCAGCTGGGCGGCAATTGGCGCACGTACGACTGAATCTCAAACTCACCGTGAGATGGCAAGTGGTCTTTCAATGCCAATCGGTTTTAAAAACGGTACCGATGGCAACCTAGGCACTGCAATCAATGCAATGCAGGCGGCTTCTTCTAGCCACCGTTTCATGGGTATCAGCCGCGAAGGTCAAGTTGCACTACTAACAACGCAAGGTAACCCAAATGGTCACGTGATTTTACGTGGCGGTAAGCAGACGAACTACGATTCAGTATCGGTACACGAATGTGAGCAAGAGCTGGGTAAATCTGGCTTAGAGGCCGCGCTAATGGTCGACTGTAGCCACGCGAACTCTCGTAAAGATTTCCGTCGCCAACCTTTAGTTGCAGAAGATGTGATTCACCAAATTCGTGAAGGCAACAAGTCGATTATCGGCCTGATGATTGAAAGCCATATTAACGAAGGAAATCAATCTTCGGATATACCTCTCAATGAGATGAAATACGGCGTTTCTATTACCGACGCGTGTATCAATTGGGATTCAACTGAGGCACTATTGAAACATGCACATACGGAATTAGTCCCGTTCTTAGAGAACCGCTTGAAAGGTTAGTCAGAGTTTAAATTTAAGTGCCTCATCTAATGGGGCATTTTAAGATCTGTTGCTAGCGAACCTACGTGATTGTGGGATGATAGATTGGCACGGGCTTATAGATTAGTAAGGAATAAAATGGCCGTTGAACTGAACGAATTACGCGACCAAATCGATGCTGTCGATAAACAAATGTTGGATTTACTGGCTCAACGCCTTGCTCTAGTAGAGAAAGTAGGCGAAGTAAAAAGTGAACATGGTTTACCTATTTATGTACCAGAACGTGAAGCTGCGATGCTGGCATCTCGTCGTCAAGAAGCCGAGAAAATAGGGGTTCCACCACAGTTAATCGAAGATATTTTGCGTCGTACTATGCGTGAGTCTTATGCCAGTGAGAAAGATTCTGGCTTTAAGTGTCTTAACCCAGAGTTACGTTCAGTGGTGATCGTTGGTGGTAATGGTCAACTTGGTGGCTTGTTTGGTCGTATGTTCAAACTGTCTGGCTACGAAGTGAAAGTCCTTGGCAGCCAAGATTGGGATACAGCCGATGAAATCTTGGATAATGCAGGACTTGTGGTTGTGACTGTTCCAATTCACTTAACTGAAGGTGTGATTGCGAAGCTAGGTAATCTACCAAGTGATTGTATTCTATGTGATTTGACGTCAATTAAATCTAAACCGCTGCAAGCAATGATGAACATGCACCAAGGCCCAGTGGTTGGATTGCACCCAATGTTTGGTCCTGATGTTCCAAGCCTTGCTAAGCAGGTGATTGTTTACAGTGATGGTCGTGGTTCTGAGAGCTACCAATGGCTACTGAATCAATTTGGTATTTGGGGCGCGAGCCTTTGCCAGATGGATGCAGCTGAACACGATCACGGCATGACCTTGATTCAAGCACTTCGTCACTTCACCTCTTTTGCTTACGGCTTACACCTGAGTAAAGAGAACCCGAATATTGATCAGCTTCTGAAGCTAAGCTCACCAATCTACCGACTTGAGATTGCGATGGTTGGTCGTCTATTTGCTCAAGACCCGAACTTGTACGGTGATATCATTCTGTCTTCGGATGAGAATATAGAGATGATTCGACGCTTCCATAGCTGTTTCGGAGAAGCGTTAGAAATCCTAGATGGCAAAGATAAGGCTAAGTTTGTTGAGAGCTTCAACCAAGTGAGTGATTGGTTTGGTGACTACTCACAACAATTCTTGCAAGAGAGCCAAAGTCTTCTAAAACAAGCACATGACTCGATTCATCGTGGTTAATACTGATTTGAAATCATAAAAAAGAGCGACCATCTGGTCGCTCTTTTTGTTTGTGCTGAACGCTATGAAAGCATTTTGCCTACAGTAGACTAAAAGCAATTAGACCATCATAGGCCAAATCAACAGGTCTTAGCTATTAACAACTAGTTAGTCGTGATAGGTTTTTTGCTATCTTCACTCGATACGGTGTCGATGGTCGAGCTAATGTAAGGCACGTTAGTCAGGTTGATCTGCAAGCGAACCACATTATCAATCAGCTGAACTAGTGGGCCCCACTTAACCTTTTTCTCTTTCTCGAACACGTAGTTGAAGTTTTCCGGTGTCCAATCCATCAAGTATTGAGGGTTCAATGAACGACCAAGGAAGCGTACTTCATAATGCAAGTGTGGGCCGGTTGAGTTACCTGAGTTACCACAGCTCGCAATCACATCGCCTTTACTCACAAACTGACCGCTACGTACCTTGAACTTCTGTAGGTGCGCATAAGAACTCATGAAACCAAACGAGTGACGCATAGTAATAAAGTTGCCGAAGCCTTTTTTACTTGGGCGTACCGTTTCAATGACTCCATCTGCGGGCGCGACAATATCTTCACCACGCTTACACGTTAGATCGATACCAGTATGTACATGGCGTTTCCCTGAAATAGGGTTAGTGCGGCTACCATAAGAAGAAGATATACGTTGATAAGCCATCGGACTGTCGTTTGGAATCAAGCGGAACATTGTGGCTCTTACTGCTGAATCGACTGCAGCCGCATCAATGCGATCTTCTAAAGAAATATCATCGGTAAGCAGATCTTCATCAGCAAGACCCAGTACTGATTCCACATCGAATACACGCTTACCAAGTAGCTGAATCGTGCCTTCTTTCTCGGTCAGTGTTTGCGATAGCGAATGGTTGGTTTCTACTTGCTCAGCATAAAGAAATTCTGTTTGTTCTTTTTCAACAATCAGTGTTTCAATCAACTGTTGGGCATCACCCGCTTGCAGTGCGAGTTCTTGTTTACTCTCGAAGTGCATGTACGCCGCTCCGCCAATCAATAGCGGTACTGAAAAAATGGCAGTAGTGCAAATGAGCACGGCTTTACGGCCGAAGTAAAACGTCTGTTCCCCCTGACTGGAGGGAATAGTAATGGATAGTTTTTTAGACATGGTTCTGTATTAACTAAATGCTTCTAATAGAAAAAGGGTAATGGAGATGTCACTTACTACCTAAGTCGGTAAGGTGTTCAATCTCTCTATAAAGCAGTTCATCGTCGCCAACATTAAGCTCCACAAGTCGCTTAAGGTGGCTGATACTATCAATATCTAAATGCTCTATGCGTAAACGCATTGAGGTATTGATGGTAGAGACTATCGTTGCTTCTAACTGAATATTGATATCACTGTTTTCGAGCTTAAAGCTCACTTGAACAGGGACATCATGGCTAAGTTGTTTTGATTCATTGCATTGAATGAGTAAACCATGGAGTGATAAGTCTTGCACTGAGCCTGATATATTTACTTGTCCTTGTGAGACCTCAGTAGGGACTTGATAAATAACTCGTGAAAATTGACGTCTTTCAACCATAAGTAATCTCTCTATATCGATGCATTACACGTAAGCCAGATATATCAAAGGCCGCTATTATCGCGGCCTTTGTTCAAAATACAAGCTTATTTACTTAGCTATACGCTTGTACTTGATACGGTGCGGCTCTGCCGCTTGTGCGCCTAGAGTCTGCTTAAGCCACTCAGTGTACTCAGTATAGTTACCTTCGTAGAAGTTAACTTGACCTTCATCACGGTAGTCTAAGATATGGGTCGCAATACGGTCAAGGAACCAACGGTCATGCGAGATAACCATTGCACAGCCCGGGAATTCAAGCAGTGCTTCTTCAAGAGCACGTAGCGTTTCAACGTCAAGGTCGTTGGTAGGCTCATCGAGTAGCAGTACGTTACCGCCCGCTTTTAGCAGTTTCGCTAAGTGAACACGGTTACGTTCACCACCAGAAAGCTCACCGATGATCTTCTGTTGGTCGTTGCCTTTAAAGTTGAAACGAGAACAGTAAGCACGCGCAGGGATTTCGAAGTTGTTGATCTTAATGATATCAGCGCCTTCAGAGATCTCTTGGAATACTGTCTTAGTGTCGTCCATGCTGTCACGGAACTGATCAACAGAAGCAAGCTTAACGGTTTCGCCTAGTTCAACTGTACCTGAATCTGGCTGTTCTGCACCGCTTAGCATCTTGAATAGTGTTGATTTACCTGCACCGTTGGCACCAACGATACCGACGATTGCGCCCTTAGGCATGCTGAACGATAGGTCGTCGATAAGAACGCGATCACCAAACGATTTAGTCAGGTTGTTCACTTCAAGAACTTTATCACCTAGACGCTCACCTGGCGGGATGAACAGTTCGTTGGTTTCGTTACGCTTCTGGTATTGGCCAGTTGTCAATTCTTCAAAACGAGCCATACGAGCTTTAGACTTAGCTTGACGGCCTTTAGGGTTTTGACGAACCCATTCAAGTTCTTTCTCGATTGTCTTTTGACGTGCGCTTTCGCCCGCTTTTTCTTGCTTAAGACGCTCGTCTTTTTGCTCTAGCCAAGACGTGTAGTTACCTTCCCATGGGATACCTTCACCACGGTCAAGTTCTAGAATCCAGCCAGCTGCGTTGTCTAGGAAGTAACGGTCGTGGGTAATCGCCACAACAGTACCACTGTAATCAACAAGGAAGTGCTCAAGCCATGCTACTGATTCTGCATCCAAGTGGTTGGTTGGTTCATCAAGAAGCAGCATGTCTGGCTTTTCAAGAAGTAGACGACAGATAGCAACACGACGACGCTCACCACCTGATAGGAATTCAATTTTCGCATCCCACTCAGGAAGACGAAGTGCATCAGCAGCACGCTCTAGAGCAGTCTCTAAGTTGTGACCGTCTTTTGCTTGAATCAGAGCTTCTAGTTCGCCTTGCTCTTTTGCCAGTGCATCGAAGTCTGCATCTGGTTCTGCGTAAGCTGCGTAAACCGCATCAATACGCTTAAGTGCGTCAGCAACGTCAGAAACCGCTTCTTCTACGATTTCACGAACAGTTTTTGATTCGTCTAGCACAGGCTCTTGTGGTAGATAACCTACTTTAAGGCCTTGTTGTGCACGTGCTTCACCATCAATATCAGTATCAATACCAGCCATGATACGTAGTAGGGTAGATTTACCTGAACCATTTAGACCCAAAACACCGATTTTAGCGCCAGGAAAAAAGCTAAGAGAAATGTCTTTAAGAATTTGACGCTTAGGTGGAACAGTTTTGCTCACCCGAGACATGGTATATACGTATTCAGCCATTGCCGATCGATCCTAATTATTGTTCAAAATTGTCTGCTATTTTATACCAATATCCTCAAAGATGTTACTCCTAGGGCAGAAAAGCCACTCTTGAACAAATCCTTACCTATTATTGTCACATTGGTCATTAAAACTATATTTAATGGGCTTCTGAGGCGAAGTGTTAAATATTAATAATATTTACACTCAAATCCTTTACATTTGATGTGATGTCGGGCGTAAATAGACTTCACGTATTCATACACGCACTAAGGAAAGAGCGAATGTTTTTCCGCATTGGTAATACGAAAATTGCTGTGGCTGCATCGGCAATTTTGTCTTCGGTTTCACTGGCTCCGGTCGCTATGGCTAGCAATGCATCCGAGCTTGAAATGCAGCGTGACGTTTATGACAAAGCGCAAGAGGTTTTAGACAGCCGTGATCTAAAAGCTTACTCCGCGCTGCGTAACAAAATTCAAACATACCCTTTAACACCTTACACCGATTATCGGGCCTTTCTGATTGGCTTAGGTGATCGCACACCTGCTGAGGTCGATGCTTTCATTGAAGAGAACAAGGCATTGCCTTTATCCAATCGAATGCGCGCACCTTATTTGGACTCATTGGCTTCTCAAAAACAGTGGAAGACGATCCTTGAGTTTCAAACCAAAGAGCCTGTCAGTGAAAAATACCAATGTATTTATTATCGAGCGCATTACGAGCAAGGTAACCAAGAGCTTGCCTTTAAAGGAGCTAAACAACTTTGGTTGAGTGGTAGTGGTGTTGATGACGCTTGTGACCCTTTATTTAAAAGCTGGGATCAAGCTGGGCTAAGAACTGATGAGCTGATTCTGGATAGAATGCTGCTAGCGTTCGAGGGCCGTAACGGTAAGTTAATGAGCTATCTGATTAAGCAATTGGATCATGATGAGTCAATTGCTCAAGCGAAGCAGATGAAGGCGTTGTACAACAAGCCTGAAAATGTACTCGCGTTTGCTAAAAAACATCCAGCGAATGAACTCTACCAAGCTCAAACCGAGTTTGCTTTCGAGAAGCTAGCAAGGAAATCATCAAGCAGTGCTCAAAAGGTGTTTGATGATGTTATCAAGGCTCAGAAGTTTTCGAAAGAGAAATCTCAAGAGCTCGCTGATTACCTAACGTTTCGTCTGATCAACACTGACTCTGAAGAGTTAATGGTGTGGCGCGACAAAATGCTCGCGAGTTCATCAAAGCAAGTTCTGCTGGAACGACGTGCTCGCTTAGCAATTCAACATGCCGATTGGACGGGTTTGAAAGAGTGGATAGCGCGCTTGGATGATAAACATCAGGCTTCGCTTCGTTGGCAATATTGGCAGGGCAGAGCTGAAATCGCGACGGGCGATACTGACAAAGGCAATAAGCGACTGTCAGATATCTTGGGTCAGCGTAATTTCTACAGTGTGGCTGCGGCTAAGCAGTTAGGTAAGCCAGTTCAATATCCAACATCGACACTTAAATACAATGCTGAAACAGTGAAGCCATTCGACACCTCTTTGGTGCGTATTGGTGAACTGATTGACCGAGACAAAATTGCGGCAGCGAAAAGTGAATGGCGCTGGTTACTGACCAATGCAGATAAAGAGCAAAAAGAGATGCTTGCCGCTTACGCTGCGACACAGCGTTGGAATCACTTTACCGTAACAGCGAGTATCTCTGCGAAGATGTGGGATAACATTGCGCTGCGCTTCCCTGTAGCTCATAAGTGGTGGTTTAACTTCTACGCTGAAAAGCACGATCTCGATCCAATCACTTTGATGTCTTTAGCAAGACAAGAGAGTGCGATGGATTCAGAAGCTCGCTCTCCAGTTGGCGCGCGTGGCATTATGCAAATTATGCCCAAGACGGCGCAATACACAGCGAACAAACATAAGATTAAGTATCAGGGCAGCGATGATCTTTATGATGTCGGCAAAAACATTGAGATTGGCAGTCACTACTTAGATGGTTTACTCGCTCAATATGATGACAACCGTATCTTTGCGTTTGCGGCTTATAATGCTGGACCTAGCCGTGTGAAACAGTGGCGTTCACGCAGCGATGAAAAGCTCGATGCCTTTGCATTTATCGAAATGATCCCATTCAAAGAGACACGTGGCTACGTTCAGAATATCTTGATGTTTGAGACCTACTATCGAGATATCTTGGGTGAGAAAGGGACGTTTTTAGCGCCCCATGAGGCAAAAACGAAATACTAAGCCTTCGGCATTTGGCCCGAAACTGAGTAAGAATAAAGGCAGTGAGTGCTAACCATTTCCACTTACTGCCTTTTTACATTGGATCGCATCAAGTGTTTCGGTATAAAGTGTTAAACGCTTTCAATCGTTAAGCGACTCTTTAAAGTCAGAATTTAAAAGTAAGTGTAGAGATATGGCATCACAACCTGAATATGATAATTGGCAACAACTGATGGACTTGGTAAAGACGGCTGTCGAAAAAGATCAGCACGAGCTGTTGTTGACTATGATGATGACACCAGACGAGCGAGATGCTCTGGTTGCTCGAATTAATATCTTCTGTGAGCTGATGAAAGGCGATATGTCTCAACGACAGGTGAGTCAAATGCTGGGCGTAGGCGTAGCGACGATAACCAGAGGCTCAAATGAGCTAAAGGCCAAATCTGAGCAAGAGAAAGTCGTGATCGCCGACCTATTGCTAAAGTAATAATGGAATTAAGCTATCACGCGATAGTATGAATACGAATTCGATAAAAAACGCTAACTGGATGTTAGCGTTTTTTGTTTCTGAAGATTGTTCTTGGAATCTTTTGAAGTTTAAGGAAGCCTCAAATACTAAATAGGAAAGTGTTCAGGATTCACAAATGGGATCAGAGCCAAAATTAAAGCTTGATGATAGACCGAACTGCGTGACAATTGGTTATGTGTCAGTAGGCCAATGGCACCACCTTTCTGTTTGATATTGTCGGTACCAAACACTTCATCCATCACATCCCCTAACTCGTTTGCATGCTCTAGTTTCTCAAGCACGGCTGGTGGCAGCATCAGACTTGCTGAACGAGACTCGCCACGTTGGCCATTCGTTTCGATCACCATCCAGGCAAAGGTGACGTTTGTTTCTATTCCCGCTTCTAGACCAACATAGAAGTCTGCATCAGGCTGAGCTTGAGTTGCGTTGTGAACTCGATTCACGGCACCTTGATAGGTTTCATCATTGCTCATCGGTTGATCGGCGACACCACTAGGGACGCTGATGCCTTTGAAATCAAATTCAGTATCAGGAAAAGCAGATAAGAACGCACTTTTAACGGCGTTTATTTTAGCTGGGTTCAGCGATGCGATGATTACAGATTTCATGTGTCGGATTCTTTTTGTTGTCGATTAGATTGAGTTGATGTTGTCGGTACCAGTCACTCAACTCTTCTAGTGGCATGGGTTTACCAAAGTAATAGCCTTGCAGCATATCGCACTGTGCATCCTGTAACCACTGGTGCATGTCTTGAGTTTCAATCCCTTCGGCGGTGACCTTTTTCCCCTGAGCATGACACAACCCGATAACTGGTTTTACGATGTTCTGGTTATCGGTTTCAATTAAGGTATCCAAAAACGCTTTATCCAATTTAATTTTCTGAGTTGGATACTGCACCAGTTGAGTGATAGAGGTGTAACCGGAACCAAAGTCATCAATCGCCAGTCGATACCCCATGCATGACAGCTCATTCAGCAATGGGAAGCCTTCTGAGTTTGAGTAAAAGGTTTCAGTGATTTCAAAATCGATTAGGCTTGGTGGAATTCGATTTAACTCCGCGTGTTCTTTAATGAAACCCGCAAGGTGAGTGGTTTCAATGCCAGCAGAAGATAAGTTGATCGACAATTGAATCGAGTGATCAAATTGAGCCTGAAGTCGATGGAATGAAGCAAACGCATTCTGTATTACCCAGCGGTCAACATGTTCAAACAGCCCGGTTTGTTCGGCTATTGGAATGAACTCATCTGGTGGAACCAAACCAAGTTGCTTTGAATTCCAACGCAATAACACCTCAACGCCAATAACATCAGTCCCGGTGGAATCCATGTAGGGCATGTAAACGAGCCTGAATTCATCATCAAAATTCTTACCTCTAAGCGCACGTTCAATATCTGCTTGGCGCTGAATGGCTTTGTCTAAATCCCGTGAATAGTCAGCAAATTGGTTTTTACCGGCACGCTTGGCTTGGTACATCGCGGTATCCGCGTTGGACAGAAGCTTCTCGATTGAGTTGCCATCATTAGGGTAGGTCGCAATACCAATACTGACCGTGATCGGAAAGCTGCCTGATTCGGTGACAAAGCCTTTTTGCAGTGGAGTGAGCAAATCGTTCGAGAATCGATGCGCGACATTTCCTCGGTGACTAGGAGCGTTAATGTAGACAACGAACTCGTCTCCAGAAAGTCGGGCTGGCATACAATGAGCGTCGAATTCCTCTTTATAATGACGACAAATATCTGAAATACGCTGAGCAAAAGAAACCAGAATCGAGTCGCCGATTTGATGCCCGTATTTGTCGTTCACAAACTTGAAGTTGTCCAAGTCAAAATAGAGAACCCAGGTTTCGGTATTCGAACTCGGTTTTGGCAACGATTGCTGAACGAAGGTTTGAAACTGATGCCTATTGGCTATTTGGGTTAACTGATCATTTTCGGCCAAGAGCTTGGTTTGCTGGTAGGTGTTGTCTAGCTCTTGGTACATGTCATAAAAACGCTGTGATAAGCGGCCAAGTTCATCACGAGTGCCTAAGCGTTCAATGTTCTTACGTTGTTTTTTTTCGACTTGCTGTAGCTGTCGATCGAGCCGTGTTATTGGAGTAATCACAGTGCGAGACAGAAGCATGAGTAGCAGAGCGACAGTCACAAACGCAGACAGTGCAAACGACAAACTCAGCTTGTTCCAAATCGAATCGAGCTTGTTTTCCAACAGGAATTGCGCCGGGTCGACCGTGGCGTACAGTTCTGGTGCAAGCTTGACTGAGTGGGTGACATCATTTTCCAAAGAAACCGCTATGGATGTGAAGAACAAGCTGGTTTGGTAGTCGAACTCTATCTGTTTTCTCAGCGCATTAAATTTGTCGAGAGAGACAGAGACAACAACAAAGAACACATCGTCGGGTTGATTGTTAACGGTTGGGAAAATCGCTTTTCTATCTACCTTGTCATAGTGAACCAACATCCCTTCGCCTTGGGAGTTTTGAATATAGTTGGTACTCGATGTTGCTAAGGTGTCTTGATAGTGCAGGTCAACATACTCCAATATCTTACTGTCAATCTGAGTGCGTGAGTCATTGCTATTATCCGCGTAATAACGCAGTTTTCGATCACCATTAAGAAGCGCTAAACCTGTATAGCTTTCATCGTCATCTTGCAGGAAATGAATGGCTTCTCGAAGATTACTGACCAGTTCAAGATCGCGAGATAGATTTTGATCAGTGAGAAAATAACGCTTCACCATATCACTCTGGGTCAAGGTGTAAGAGTAGCTATTGAGGAACGAACGAGATTGGCGAAAGTATCCGGCTAGTTTTTCCATGTTCAGTTGAAGTGCGTTGTCTTCGCGTTTGATGAAACTGCTTTTTTGCGTCGAATAAATAATATAGCTAGAAGCCGCGGTACTGATCAGTATCACAGGGGCTATTAGTAGTAAGATTTTAGTACTTAGCTTCATAGTTAATGACAACACTATTTATAAATTAAGCGCATAAGTTTATGTTACTTAATGCTTACTCGCTATTAATTATACGTAGTTCGATGATTTCCTGTGAAGGGGGTAAGGTTTTGTCTTTATTGATAAAAAAAGCCACTAATGAGTTTTTGTTAGAAAGGCTCAAGTAGTGGAGAGAGTAAGCGTGCCGAATGTGCGAAACAAGTGAATTGTGTTTCAGGCATGCTAGGGTGAGTTTTCTTAGCGAGAATAGTACTCGACTAGAGGGTGATTTAAGTATTTGGCCTGCTGTAGGCCAAATACTTATGTTAGCTAAAAGCTGATACTCACTTTCAGCTATGACAACTTAACTTGAGTCGCTTTGATGTTCTCACTTGGGTAGCAACCCAACACCTTAAGGTGGCGAGTAATGGCTGTTAGTTCCGTTATCGCTTGTTGCATATTATCTGAATCCAGATGCGCCTCTAAATCGACATAGAACATCTCTTCCCAAGGGTTACCCATGATAGGACGAGATTCTAGCTTAGTCATGTTGATGCCTAAGCGTTGCAGGATCAGTAGTGTTTCTACCAAAGAACCCGCCTCTTGAGATGTCGACATGATGAGCGTTGTTTTCGCTGGTATTTGAGTCGATACTTCAACAGGCTTACGCGCCACAACGATGAAACGAGTGTGGTTCTCTGTTTGGTTTGCAATATTGCTCTGGATTGGCTGTAGTCCATAAAGCTTACCGCTCGATGCATTACCAATAGCAGCTACGTCATTACCACCCAATTCTTTAACTTTTTTCATTGCATCAGCGGTGCTTGCGCAAGACTCAAGGTTGACACCCTTAAGGCGGCTCAAGAACTCACTGCATTGTTGATGAGGTTGTGGGTGCGAGTAGAGTGTTTTGATGTCTTCTAAACGGATATCACTTTTAGCAACAAGGCAGTGCTCAATCGGTTGAGAAAGTTCGCCAACAATGTATAGAGTCGTATGCTGTAACAGGTCGTAGACCTCGTTAATTGACCCTGAACTGGTGTTCTCAATCGGCAGGACACCGTAGTCGGCATGGCCAGACTCTACTGTTGATGCGACTTCTTTGAAGTGATTACAGTTCAGCTCAATCAATTCCATATTCTTGCGGCTGAAGTATTCGCGGCTCGCAAGGTGAGAATACGATCCCTTAGAACCTAAGAATGCAACGCGAGCCAATGGTTTACGGCTTTGCGGGTTCGCTAGGTTTTGTAAGTATGACTGTTGTAGTAAAACGGAATCTTCGATGATGGTGTGAAACAGCTTGGTAATGTACTGCGCATCAAGTTCGTATTTATCTTTGCCGTTGTTGATCAGCTTAACTAATAGTTGTTGTTCTCGTACTGCATCACGAACTGGTTTTGATGTCTCTACTTTGCTTTTAGCGACTTCGATACTTAGCTTGCGACGCTCTGAAAGTAACTTCAGGAGTTCGTCGTCTAAATCATTAAGACGAAGGCGGATATCATCCAGTGAAATTGAGCGGTCAGTCATAAATGTGTCCTTATAAAAAAGCCTCCCTAGTGTGGGAGGCTTCTTGTTCGTTTTTGACTTGTTTTTCTAAAACGACTTAGCCTCCGATTTACGGAAGAAAAAAGAAGTCAAAAATAAACAAAGATTGAGTGTGCATAAAAAGTGATTGTTTTATGAATGTTTAAACACAATAAGCAAGCGAGCTACGAGCGTCAAGCAAAAAAATAGCGCCCTGAGGCGCTATTTTTTAATCTGTTCTCTTTCCTTATTCTACTTCAGCTTCTAGCTCTTCGATTTCAGGCTTTTCAGCGCGGCGCGCTTCTGGTTTATGGCGTAGCTTGTTGAGTTGACGCTCTAGTTTTTGTTCTACTTCGTTGATCGCTACGTAGAGGTCGTCATGGATTGATGAAGCAACAAGTTGGCCTTTTGGTACGGTTAGTACCGCTTCAAATTTCTTCTTCTTGTTTGGTTCTTCGCTAAAGCTCGCTTGGCAGCCAATGATGTCTACTTGCCATTTATCTAGCTTTTTAAATTTGCTTTCTATGTGATCACGGATTGCAGAGGTAATGTCGATGTTTTTACCAGTGATGTTCATTTTCATAGAAGTTTTCCTCTGTTGTATCCCTCATGGGTTAACTTCAGATTACGACTTTTAGGAATAAAGAATGTGATCTAGATCTTGTTTTGGTTGGGTGGGATAAGCATTAAAATCAAATGTGATCTTACGCAAGTCTTAGTATCTTTTTGGCGAAAAATGCTTGTTATCCTTATGAAAAACGATAACTTGGAGGCAAGGCTTCGCTAAAAATTAAATCAGTTTTTAGGGGCGTCCTACAGCCTATGGAAAGTGCTTGATTGAAATTTACTCAATAGTGTTTTGTGATATAGGTCTTGTAATATAGGTCGCTACATAAGCTTCTTCAGAATTAGATAAACAAAAGCCGCATAAGTATTCTTATGCGGCTTTTGTGTTTTTTAGCTTTACCTAATACCTTTGGCTCCCCAGCTCTGGGATGGAGGCGATCCTAGTCGTTAGTGTTCAGTAATCTCGCTGTGCCGTCCTCTCGGATAGCATTGATAGCTTGTAATTGTTTATAGATTACGAAGTAACGATTGATGTTGGCAACATAGGTTACGGGTTCTTTACTCACGTATTTGCGAGTGATGATTTCTACGTTTTTAAACCAGATGTTTGGGTTGTAACCTTTCTGCTTGGCAATGCTCCTCATCTTTCTGATCTTAGCAGGACCAGCGTTGTAAGAAGCCAAGGTAAAGTAGATTTGATTGTCGGGTGATATTGCCGGGTCGTCAAAATATCGGTCTTTGATAAAGCGCATATACTTCACACCCGCATGGATGTTGTTATCCACCTTATGGATGTTCTTGATGTTGACGTTTTTATCTTTGGCGGTACTCGGTAATACCTGCATCACACCAATAGCCCCGCGATGAGAAATCCGGCTCTGATCCAGTCCTGATTCTTGGAAACCTTGAGCTGACATCATTAAAGGATCAAATTCATACTTGCTCGAATACTTTTCAAAGACATCTGAGAGTTTAGCTACTCGGTCTACTTTATTGGGGTTGAGTGCTCGGCCTAACCAGCGAGTATTGTCGATGTATTTCTGGTAGATGACATTCCCAAGCAGGGTGCCTGTTCGTGCGGTCTTGACGTATTTGTTTATCTCTTTCTTCAGTTGAGGGCTGTCTTTTCTTAAAGCCCAAGCAATACGACCATTTTCTCGTAAAGGTAAGTCGTTATGGACTTGAATGTTTTCCATTACATCGATCCAGAGCTTGGCTTTATGGTTATCCAGAATTGTGCCTTGTATATAACCTTGGTTAACCAGTTCTATCAGCTCGTAGTCTTGTAATGACTCCTCGATAAAGTGGACATGCAGTGGTGGTAAACCTAGCTCGTTAAGCTCCTTATTAACTCTTTGTACACTCTCGAAGTAACTCGAGCTTGCTCGTATCCACACCTCTTTGCCACTCAATTGCTTGATTTCGATGATAGGTTCGGCCTTTTTCCCTGTGATAATGAGTTCTTTACCATCTTTAATCATCGGATCCGAAAAATCGATGGTTCGTAATCGTTTATCGGTGATCGTTAGGTTAGCGACAGCGACATCACCATAGCCAGACTCTAAAGAGGGAAGTAGATCATCTCGTTGCACGGGGATGATTTGAACATTGAGATAGGGATGTTTCTTACGAAGGCTTTTCTCAAAGTGGTAGAGCATTTCTGCCACGATGCCTTTTGGCTTGCCATCCTCGATGTAATAGAAACCAAGATCGGCAGACACTAGCACTCTAACCGTTCCTTTGGTTTTGAGCACATCCAAGTCACCCATGTAAGGCTTATTGCTTAATGGAGACAGTTCTAATGCGTAGGATAAGTGGCTAAATAGCGATATCCAGATAAATAATAACAACCTACTCACATCCACACTCCATGTTGATGTTTTGTTAAAAGTTATCTTTTGAAGATACCGTGTATTATGCGATCCATCAAGTTTGCGATATGTAGATGAAAAAAAGCGCGCTAGTAAATTAGCGCGCTTTTAGGATTGAGATGTAAGAGGTTTGATTAAGGTAGTGGGTTTAACTCAATCAACTTTTCTGTTCTTAACACAGCGTCATCTAGGCCGAGTTGTTGATAAGCTTTTAGCTGGATATCTAAAGACTTACGCGCAGCAATGGTGTCTGGGTAAGTTTTTTGCAGCTCTTGCGTTCTGTTGATCGCAGCAATCCAAGCTTCGCGGCGTAGGTAGAAATCAGCGGTTGCTAAGTCATACTCTGCTAGGCGGTTCTTAAGTGCGAACATGCGTTTTTGTGCATCTTCAGCATAAGGGCTACTAGGGAAACGTTCGAGTAGTCGCTTGAAGTCAGCAAACGCAAGTTTCACTGGTTCAGGATCTCGGTCACTACGGTCGATATTAAAAATATCGTGCATGAAGTTTCGGTCTTGCGCCATGTGCGTTAAGCCGCGCATGTAAAGAACCCAGTCTTGTTTCTCATGCGTTGGGTTCAAACGTAGGAAACGTGAAATGGTAGCGAGGCCAAGTGCCAAGTCATCATTTTTGTAGTAAGCGTAAATCAGATCGAGCTGTACTTGCTCAGAATAGGCGCCGAATGGGTAACGTGAGTCTAGGGCTTCTAGCTTTTCTATTGCTGAAAGCCAGCTACCGCTCTGCAGTGATTCTTGAGCGTCAGAGTAGAGAACCGATGGTGGTACATCTGGCACTATCTCTTCACTACTTGAACAACCAACCAAGAGTGATACGGCTAATAGACCCGATAAAGTAAGGTGTTTCATGTCAGGCGTCGATTCCTTGAATTAAATATTTCGTAAGCTTCCGTTACTTTCTAACCAGTAACAGATACAATGATGCAATTATTCTATTTTATCCATACTAATGGGTATTAGTCTCACGGTTTTTAAAAAAGTTCGATATGGCTCAGCAGATCACATTAACAGACACAGTAAAAAGCAGCCAGTTAGGTCAACGTTTAGACCAAGCTGTCGCTGAACTATTTACCGATTTTTCTCGCTCTCGCATTAAAGAGTGGCTTCTTGACGGCAAAATCCAAGTGGATGGCGAAGTTATTACAAAGCCGCGCGTTAAGGTTTTGGGCGGTGAAGAGATCATCTTGCAAGCTGAACTTGCAGATGAAGAGCGCTGGGAAGCACAAGATATTCCTCTAAACATTGTCTACGAAGATGATGACTTATTGGTTATCAATAAGCCTCGCGATCTGGTTGTACACCCAGGCGCCGGCACACCGGATGGAACCATACTAAACGCATTGCTTTTCCATTACCCACAGATTGCAGAAGTGCCTCGTGCAGGTATTGTGCACCGTCTTGATAAAGACACAACAGGTCTTATGGTTGTGGCTAAAACGGTTCCAGCTCAAACTCGTCTTGTGCGTGCTCTTGCTAAGCGTCGTATTACTCGTGAATATGAAGCAATTGCAATTGGCAAAATGACCGCTGGTGGTGTGGTAGAGAAAGGCATTAGCCGTCATGCAACTAAGCGTACCTTGATGGATGTAAATGAATTAGGAAAGCCAGCGGTAACTCACTACCGTGTTGCTGAGCACTTCCGCGAGCATACTCGTATTCGTCTACGCCTAGAAACGGGTCGTACTCACCAAATTCGTGTTCACATGTCATACCTTCAGCATCCGCTGCTAGGTGACGTTGCATACGGTGGTCGTGCTCGTATTCCAAAAGGTGCATCTGAAGAACTAACAACAATGATTCGTTCTTTTGATCGCCAAGCACTGCACGCCGTTATGCTTAAATTTGTTCACCCAATTACAGGTGAAGAAGTTGAGTTCCACGCTCCTGTGCCAAATGACATGGTCGTGATGGCTGAAGCGTTACGTGTTGATGCGCGCGAAAACTTGGAAGACGACATTTAATCATGTCGATGATCATCCCTAACTGGAATGCACCAAAAAACGTGAAAGCATTTGCTTCGACACGTTTTGATGGTTTTTCTACTGGTGCGTATCAAGGATTAAACCTAGGTACGCATGTTGGGGATGATGCTTCGCTTGTTGAAAACAACAGAGCCTGGCTCAAGCAACACGCTAATATGCCTGCCGCTCCGGTATGGCTACATCAAACTCACTCAACAGATGTCGTTACGGTTTTACACCCTACGGCAGATATTCTTGATGCTGACGGTGCATTTACCACAGCTAAAGATGTTGTTTGTTCTGCGATGACAGCCGATTGCTTACCTGTAATCCTTACTGATACCAAAGGCACTCAAGTTGCTGCAGTTCATGCTGGTTGGCGTGGTCTTGCTGGTGGCATTCTTGAAAATGCCGTCGCAAAGTTTTCAAACTTAGGTTCAGAGAATAAGATCATTGCTTGGCTTGGTCCTGCAATAGGCAAACAAGCTTTTGAAGTAGGCGATGATGTGTTGGAAGCTTTCGTTAGTTTTGACTCTCAAGCTAAGCTCGCATTTGAAGCCAAAGCTGAACCAGGCAAATGGCTAGCGAATATGTCTCAGCTTGCAACGCAACGACTGAACAAAGTTGGTGTAACTTCTGTGACAGACTCTAATCTATGTACCTTCGCTGATGCCGATGCGTTCTATTCTTATCGTCGTGATGGTATTACTGGACGCCAAGCTACTTTTATTTGGTTAGAGTAACCTTTAACTAGTGCAACCAGTCATCCAGCTCATTTATATTTTTATAACAGCTCTATTCTTCATTCTTATCCCTTGAAAATCCGCGTTACCGTATCCATCTTCTAACCATAAGATAAACATATCTAAGAGTAGGAAGGTTGGCATGCGTCTCGATCGATTCACTAGTAAATTCCAAATTGCGATATCTGATGCTCAGTCGCTCGCATTAGGTCGTGATCACCAATATATAGAGCCTGTGCACCTAATGGTGTCTTTGCTTAATCAAGATGGTAGTGCAATTCGTCCATTGCTCACCATGCTGAATATTGATGTGGTTCAATTGCGTTCAAAGCTAAGCGAAATATTAGACCGTGTACCGAAAGTAAGTGGTATCGGTGGTGATGTTCAACTGTCGAATGCAATGGGTACTTTGTTCAACCTATGTGACAAGGTCGCACAAAAGCGTCAAGACACATACATTTCTTCGGAAGTCTTCCTACTTGCCGCAATTGAAGATAAAGGCCCTTTAGGTAACCTGCTTAAAGAGCTAGGTCTTACTGAGCAAAAATTATCTCAAGCTATCGAGCAGGTTCGTGGCGGTCAAAAAGTTGATGACCCAAATGCCGAAGACCGACGCCAAGCGTTAGAGAAGTTCACCATCGATCTGACTGAAAGAGCGGAGCAAGGCAAGCTGGATCCGGTAATTGGCCGAGATGACGAAATCCGCCGTACTATCCAAGTACTTCAGCGTCGTACTAAGAACAACCCAGTCATTATCGGTGAACCTGGTGTTGGTAAGACAGCTATCGTTGAAGGTTTGGCTCAGCGCATTATTAACAATGAAGTGCCAGAAGGTTTAAGAGGCCGACGCGTACTTTCATTAGACATGGGTGCTTTGGTAGCTGGCGCTAAATATCGTGGTGAGTTTGAAGAGCGTTTGAAGTCAGTCCTCAATGAATTGTCTAAAGAAGAGGGCAATATCATTCTCTTCATCGATGAAATTCATACTATGGTCGGCGCTGGTAAAGGTGAAGGCTCTATGGATGCCGGTAACATGCTAAAACCAGCGTTGGCTCGTGGTGAACTCCACTGTGTTGGCGCAACGACTCTTGATGAATACCGTCAATACATAGAGAAAGATCCAGCGTTAGAGCGCCGCTTCCAAAAAGTGCTTGTCGATGAACCAACGGTTGAAGACACGGTGGCGATTCTTCGTGGTTTGAAAGAGCGCTATGAACTTCATCATCATGTAGAAATTACCGACCCAGCAATCGTGGCTGCAGCAACACTATCTCATCGATACGTTTCTGATCGTCAACTGCCGGATAAAGCGATTGATCTGATTGATGAAGCGGCTTCGAGTATCCGTATGCAGATCGACTCAAAACCTGAGTCGCTAGATAAGCTCGAGCGTAAAATCATTCAATTGAAGATCGAGCAGCAAGCTCTTACCAATGAAAATGATGAAGCCAGTGAAAAACGCCTTCGAACATTACAAGAAGAGCTTTCTGACAAAGAACGAGATTTCGCAGAGCTTGAAGAAGTGTGGAATGCAGAGAAAGCCGCGCTTTCTGGCACGCAACACATCAAGTCAGAGCTAGAACAAGCTCGTATGGATATGGATTTTGCGAGACGTGCTGGTGATCTTAACCGAATGTCTGAATTGCAATACGGTCGAATCCCAGAATTAGAGAAGCAGTTAGATCTTGCGACTCAAGCTGAAATGCAAGAAATGACGCTGCTGCGTAATAAGGTCACTGATGCAGAAATTGCAGACGTGCTATCGAAGCAAACAGGCATACCTGTTTCTAAAATGCTAGAAGCCGAGAAAGAGAAGCTTCTTAACATGGAAGGTGTTCTACATAAGCGAGTTATTGGCCAAGCGGAAGCAGTCGAAGTGGTATCGAATGCGATTCGTCGTAGCCGTGCAGGTTTATCTGATCCAAACAAGCCGATTGGATCTTTCTTATTCCTTGGTCCAACTGGCGTTGGTAAAACGGAGTTGTGTAAAACACTCGCGAACTTCATGTTTGATAGTGACGATGCAATGGTGCGTATCGACATGTCTGAGTTTATGGAGAAACACTCTGTTGCTCGTTTGGTTGGTGCTCCTCCGGGTTACGTTGGATATGAAGAAGGTGGTTACTTAACAGAAGCAGTGCGTCGCAAGCCTTATTCAGTGATTTTGCTAGATGAAGTAGAGAAAGCGCATCCTGATGTTTTCAATATCTTATTGCAGGTGCTTGATGATGGACGCTTAACTGATGGACAAGGTCGTACAGTCGATTTTAGAAACACGGTAGTGATCATGACATCCAACCTTGGCTCTTCGAGAATTCAAGAGAACTTCAATACGCTCGACTACCAAGGAATAAAGAATGAAGTGATGGAAGTGGTAGGTAAACATTTCCGTCCTGAGTTTTTGAACCGAGTTGATGAAAGCGTGGTGTTCCATCCATTGGGTCAAGAGCACATTCAGTCGATAGCCGCTATTCAGCTTGAGCACCTTAAGAAGAGAATGGAAGACAATGGTTATGAGCTTGAAGTTTCGGATAAAGCACTCAAGTTAATTTCTCAAGTTGGTTTTGATCCAGTATATGGTGCACGACCTTTGAAAAGAGCGATTCAACAAAGTGTCGAGAACCCGTTAGCGAAAGCGATACTGGCAGGAAAAATTAATCCAGATAAGAAAGTGCAGCTATTAGTAAACAACGACCGCATTATTGCTCACCAATAGTTGAAGTAAGAACGGTAGGTACGATTGGCCGAAATTAAGGCTTAATCGTACCTATTTTAAACGCTTTGTGTGAATAGTGTTCGAACGGACGCCGGTGGCGGCTTTTTTTCGTTTTTAGCCTTGTACAAAGGATTATTCTCTCTATAATGCGCCTCCGTTGCCAAGGATAACCAAGCGGTTTGAACTGAGTAACAAGACGGTGATAAGCATTTAAGATGCTTTGAAAAATTAGCTGGAAAAAGTGTTTGACACTGGAATCTAATCCGCTAGAATGGCCGTCCAC
>NZ_JBFROI010000026.1:0-90116 GCF_041471405.1 Vibrio sp. 10N.261.52.C11 | reverse complement strand
TTGATGGGCTTATGGGAAAACATCAATTTAGGCTTACTTTGTGAAAAGTAAGACACACCCTGGAGGGGTTCCCGAGTGGCCAAAGGGAGCAGACTGTAAATCTGCCGGCACTGCCTTCGATGGTTCGAATCCGTCTCCCTCCACCATATTCTCCTTAATTGGAAAATCGAAAAGCCAACTCATTGAGTTGGCTTTTTTCGTTTCTGAGCTTTATCTCTTACTAAACGTGTCTTCTAAAACAACCCTCAACTTCCTAAACACTAACCCGCTCCTACAAATAACTAAGCGATCTAGCCCATTCAAACATCAGTGATCCCATACTTCTGCATGACGCTCACAAGCCAGATAAGCAGCGCAGCCTAAACAATGGGTCGATATATGTTCTTCGCATTCGTTCGCAATTATCTGTTTCTGCTGCAAAGTAACCTCAGGCTCCAATACGGGTTCAAAGAACTTTGTCATTACTCATTACATCCAAATAAAATCAGTTAGTTAGTTAGTTAGTTAGTTAGTTAGTTAGTCTCAGGTTAATCCAATCTTTAACTAAGATACATATCATTAGACGCAAAAAAGCCCCTGCTGATTTCTCAGCAGGGGCTTTCTATTATTTGGTGTTATTCCGAATAACTACATCCTATTGATGTTGAGTTAAATCCTGGAATTAACCTTGAATACCAACAATTAACCATGGTGCATTGTTAGTTGTTAGGTCACGCTCTAGATGCCAGATATCAGTGATATCTTCTTCAACGCCATCCGCTGTGTCACGGTAACGACCGCTAAACTGAAGGCTTAGCTGTGCTTTGCTACCATCGTGGTCTGCGCGAACGATTTCAGCATCAACGTACATTACGTCTGTGTGCTGATCACCGTCTAGCTTATTACGCTCAGCTTTTAGGTCTTCAAATAGGCTTGGAGATACGTATTCTTCAATCGTGTTTAGCTCGTTGTGATTCCATGCACCTTGCAGTGTACGGTAGTGCTCACGAGAACCATTGATGAATGCCGCTTGATCAAAGCCCGGTGGGTAGTTATGTGGAACATCGCTTTGTGCACCAAAACCGAAACCACCACCAGCGCCTTGTGATTGAGGTTGTGTTTGCTCGAAGTTATGAACATTTGGTTGTTGCTTAGGTTGTTCAAACTTGTTCTGACCCATGCCGCCGAATGCTGGCTGTTGGCCACGTGCATTCTGCTGATTCATTGAGCCCTGCTTCGCGCCCAACATTCCGCGTAGGAATTTAAACGCTAGGAAAGCAATCAGACCCATAATCAGAATATCCATGAACTGGATACCTTCAAATGCGCCACCAAAGAATGCAGCTAAAAGACCACCAGCAAGTAAACCACCTAGCAGACCGCCCATAAGGCCTTTCTTGCTAGAGTTAGCTGCTGTGTTCTTACCTGTTTGATCTTGACGGATCGAATTCGTGTTTTGTTGTTTTGGTGCTGGAGCCGTTTTAAAGCTTTTGCCAAATGACTTACCACCACCAAACTTTTTCGCTTCCGCGATTGGCGTCACCGCGACTGTTACCAACAGGATCGCGACTAGTGAGAAAAATCGTTTCATTATTATCCTTTATAGGTTTTTTATCTTTCGACACCTTAATCATACTCGTTAACAAAGAACAATGAAATATTCACCGTGTTTACACATGTATCATAATATTGCGGCTATTAATTGATTACTAAACTAGCGAAGGGATTGACGGCACTCTGGGGCAGCATTAAAATATTGAACGATGTTCATTTAATAGAAAGTACCCATGGCAAGACGAAACGATCATACTCGCGAACAATTAGTGCAATTAACCTTAAAAACGGTAACCGACTTCTTAGAAGAGCACTCTTATCACGAGCTAAGTCTACGTAAAATCGCCAATATGATTGGTTACGTTCCAAGTACCTTAGTAAATGTATTTGGTAATTACAACCTACTGCTTTTGCATGTGGTCGCTCAAACATTAGATGAACTGGCGTCAGAATCCGCTGCAACTGTTGAACAATCGAGCAACCCTCAACAAGCTCTATTCAACCTTGCCTACTGCTACCACGATTTTGCACAGAGACACCCTCACCGTTGGCAGCTTATCTTTGAGCACAACATGAACGGTGAAAACCTTCCTGAATGGCAATCGAACCGCATCGATAGAATGACAGGCATGCTAGAACAGTTGCTAGTAGCGATTGCTCCTGAACATACGAAAAGCGAAGTCGTTAAAGCCAGCCGTGTATTATGGTCTGGAGTACACGGAATTACTCTACTTAGCGTTGATGATAAATTTTTCGCCTCTGAGCCTATTGATGGTAAAGAGCTGATCAATAACCTAGTCTCAAACTACTTAACCAACTGGTAATCATCCAAGGAAAGACAATGAACAACAGCAGCCAATCTTCGCTGTTAACGCAAAAAAGGTTCCTACCCTACTTTATTACCCAATTTCTAGGAGCCTTTAACGACAACATATTCAAAAATGTCCTGTTACTGTTTGTTGCTTTCGCAAGCGTAGACACGCTGCCTATTTCCAGCAATCTATTCATTAATTTGGCCGCTGGCCTTTTTATTCTGCCCTTCTTCCTATTTTCAGCTTTGGCTGGTGTACTGGCCGACAAATACGAAAAATCGTGGTTTATCCGTAAAGTTAAGCTCCTCGAAGTAGTGATCATGTCACTGGGTGCGATCGGATTCATCTACGAAAGCTACGGAATATTACTTCTGCTCCTGTTCCTTATGGGAACGCAGAGTGCTTTCTTTGGCCCGGTGAAATACGCCCTGCTTCCACAACAATTAGAAACAAAAGAACTGGTATCTGGTAACGCTCTCGTCGAGACAGGTACATTCTTAGCGATCCTGATTGGTACTCTCGGCGCAGGCATCATTGCATCTGAAGAAGGCGCAAAGCTCATTGCTGCGGTGTGTATTGTTTCGTTCGCCGTGCTTGGCTATGTATCAAGCTGGTTTATCCCACAAGCGCCAAGTAATGCACCAGACCTTAAAGTAAAGTGGCAACCTGTAAAACTGACCCGCGCGACACTGGCGATTGCAAAAAAAGATCGCCCGACCTTTCAAGCTCTGATGTCTATCAGCTGGTTCTGGTTCCTTGGTGCGGCTTACCTAACTCAGTTTCCCAACTTCACTAAACTGCATCTAAACGGCACTGAAAGCTCCGTCGCCTTTTTACTGGCACTATTCTCGGTAGGCATTGCAATCGGCTCTTTAGCTTGTGATAAGTTATCTAATCACCGAATTGAAATCGGCATCGTGCCAATGGGCAGCTTAGGTATCTCGATCTTCGGTCTTCTGATGGCGATATCCATCCCGGAGTCTTTGCCTGACTTTAGTTCTTTCCATCAATTCGTAACCTACTCAGAGCTGTGGCCACTGTTTGCTTACCTTCTGCTTCTGGGTATCTCTGGCGGTGTCTTTATTGTTCCTCTGTATTCACTGATGCAGTTACGTGCCAAGCCCGACGAGCGTGCCCAAGTGATTGCCGGGCTCAATATCTACAACTCACTGTTCATGGTGGGAAGTGCGGTATTAGGTATTGTTTGCCTTAGTGTTCTAGATCTTTCAATTCCGCAGCTGTTTATCTTGCTCGCTGTGGGCAACACTTTGGTGATGCTGTACCTGTTTTATCAGGTGCCTATCTACGCTTTCCGCTTCTTTACGTGGGTGGTCACTCACACCATGTACAGAGTTAAACATAAGAACTTACATCACCTGCCAGAAAAGGGCGGTGCGTTGATTGTCTGCAACCATGTGAGTTATATGGATGCACTGCTGCTGAGTGCGGTTTGCCCTCGCTTGATCCGTTTTGTGATGGAAGAGGATTACACCAAGTTGCCGCCAATTCGACGCTTCTTGAAAAGAGCTGGGGTGATTCCAATCTCCGCGACCAACCGCAACTCGATTCGAAACGCTTTCAAAGAAGTAGAGCGTGCCCTGCATGAAGGTCACATCGTGTGTATTTTCCCAGAAGGAAAGCTCACCTCTGATGGCGAAATGGCTGAGTTCATGCGTGGTATGGAGCTGATCATCAAACGTTCCCCTGTCCCAGTGATTCCTATGGCTCTTAAAGGATTATGGGGTAGCTACTTTAGTCGTTACAAAGGCCGTGCCTGCAAAGGGTTACCCACTCGCTTCTGGACTAAGCTAGAGATAGAAGCTGGCGAGCCGATTTCACCTAAACAAGCCTCTTGTGAAACGCTTCGACAGTCAGTCTCTGACCTTCGCGGATCATTACGCTAGTTAACCAGCCCTTTATTCATATCAGTTGAACAAGCGTTAAGTTTTCCTTAACGTTTGTTCAATTCATTTAGACTTACTTATCATTTTATTGAACGTATAGTGGCCTCATCACAATAACGCCACAACAAAACAAGACTCTAAATACAATGAACCTAAAAAAGTCCGTTCCATTTTATCTTGCTGCACTGTTTTGCTTAACGCCTTGGGTTAGCTCACCGACAGCCCTGGTTATCGGTTTCCTGCTTGCTAGTTTAGGATTAGTCCCTGAACACTTGGAAGTCGGCAAGCTTACCAAAAAGCTACTGGCCTACTCTATTGTTGGCTTGGGTTTTGGTATTCAGTTTGAAAAAGCATTAGCAGTAACAGGCGATGGTATTGGGCTCATTGTAACGACGATTATCGGTACATTAGTCATTGGTTGGTTCTTGGCGAAACAAATGGGGCTAGACCGCACTACGGGCTATCTTATATCTTCTGGTACCGCGATTTGTGGTGGTAGCGCGATAGCAGCAGTGGCACCCGCGATCAAAGCAGACGATGAACAGATTGGCTTGGCATTAGCCACCGTATTCGTGTTGAACTCGGTTGCTCTATTCTTATTCCCGATGATTGGTCACGCGCTTGAGCTCAGCCAACAAACATTTGGTACTTGGGCAGCGATAGCGATTCACGATACGTCTTCTGTAGTAGGTGCAGCTTCAGCGTATGGCGAAGAAGCACTGACGACAGCGACAACATTGAAGCTCGCTCGCGCACTTTGGATCATCCCAATCGCTTTAATTAGTGCGATGATCTTCAAGAACGATCAAAAGAAGATTACGGTTCCCTACTTCATTTTCTTCTATTGCGCCGCTATCGCGGTGAGTGACTTACTGCCACAATTTGAGATGGTCTATCAAGGAATCTTTGATGTGTCTAAGCGAGCACTGGTCGTGTGTTTGTTCTTAATTGGCTGTGGTATTTCAGTTGAGAAGTTAAAAGCGGCAGGGCCGAAACCACTGATGTTTGGTATTACAATGTGGGTCATGATCTCAACGGGTTCATTGGCGTGGTTAACTCTCGCTTAGCCCGCATAGAAACGCTTTAGATGTTTGTTCGGTGAACTAGACACTCAAGTTAGCGAGCAACAAAACAAAAAGGCAAAGCTCCAATGGGCTTTGCCTTTATCGTTTGTGGTAAGGGTATTCTTTGTTGTAA
The DNA here is from genome assembly GCF_041471405.1 of Vibrio sp. 10N.261.52.C11. Taxonomy (NCBI): domain Bacteria; kingdom Pseudomonadati; phylum Pseudomonadota; class Gammaproteobacteria; order Vibrionales; family Vibrionaceae; genus Vibrio; species Vibrio sp. 10N.261.52.C11. The sequence continues at coordinate 84,670 of NZ_JBFROI010000026.1, read as the reverse complement.
CAATCACGAATCAAACAGGGGCTTATCACTCTTCTTGCTCTCTCTTTTCATTAAAACGAGTACCACAACCAACACAAATGCGGTGAGTTCAGCCAACGAGCGAGTCAACCCTGACGAAGTAACCGCTTGGCCTATCTGCAGCAAAACCGCAATGATGAGGGCAATTTTCATAATAAGACCTTATTCTATAATCCGTTATTTATATGGCTTATTATGATTGATGGTTATAAAGATAATAAATTCTGTTTTGAACTATCTAATTGCTAAATTAACTAACTGCAGGCCAAGTGAACAAAAAACCTCCGACTCAATTAGTTAGAGCGCCGGTGTTGCAACAACCACTGCGCTAATCCCGCTCTCGATACCTTAATACCTAACTGTTCTTGTTGAGGCATGCGGTAATACTCAATAGGGAACTTAAATCGCTCTAGGCTTCCTTGTAGCTGCTCTGCAAACCATTCTTTGGTTAGAACTTCATCACAGTCCACAATAGCTACTGGTCTAAAACCAAATTCGCTGTCTTCTATGGGCACAATAAAGGCTTGCTTAACTTCGGGCAGCTGGTTAAGTACTCGCTCAATTTCTTCGCAATGAATGTTCTCACCACCAGAAATAAACTGGTTGTCGGCACGGCCAATAATCGACACTTGTTCGCCAAGCCACTCACCAAGATCTTTGCTATCAAACCAACCGCTCTTATCAACTAATGGCGTTAAGTTACCTTGATAGTAATACCCGGACGCGAGCGTCTCGCCACCAATAAAGATACGTTGTTCTTCAATTTTTAGCTGGCGATGGTTAAGGACAAAACCGGCGGTGCTGCCGGCATCAACGGGCTTCGCGGTCACGGTTGAAGCCGCTTCAGTCATGCCGTATCCAAGCCATGTTTCGATGCCCATTTGTTGAGCTTCGAGCCCAAGTGCTTCTGGTATATGACTACCACCCAAAAGTACATGCGTTAAAGTAAGTGCTTGCTTACTCTTTAACAATCGATGTAGTTGAGTAGCGACCAATGAAGCATGACTGCATTCTTCTATATCGGTTTCAAGCTGACCTGTGCCTATTTTGATGCAACCACCAGCCGCCAACCAACGATGAACTATCGCCAGCCCCGACACATGGTACATAGGTAAACTCAGTAACCACGTGTCACCTTGTTGATAACGAAACACCTCAAGCAGCCCTGACGCAGAGCATAGGTGCTGCTCAAGTGTATGAGCGACCGCTTTTGGGTTTCCGGTAGAACCTGAAGTGAATACGATGCTCGCTAGATTTTGCGGATTGAAATTGGATTCTTGAGGTGTCGTTATCTGCTCATCATCACCATCAAACTTCAGTTCACTTAGGCAAGGCAAGGTCACCAACTGAGTATTCAAATCGGCAGTCTCTGATTGCTCTATTCCGCTATTGCCCAAGAGCCAAAGGTAGCTCTGTTGATCTGCTTGATATAAGGAATCGAGCTTTTGCTTCAGGCGTAAACTAGGCTGAGGCATCGTAAACGCACAAACCACACCCAAATTGAGTGCGGCAAGATAAACAGGGATCACTTCAGCTTGATTCTTACCAACAATCGTCAGTACATCACCTTCAGATAGGCCTTGATGAGATAGCTGTTGTTGGTACTCACTAACCAACACAAACACTTGCTGCCAAGTATAAGTGCGGTGAGTGGTCACTAACGCTGGTTGAAGTGGGTTTTGCTGCGCCCACTTTACCCAGAGCGGGGGATGATTAGATTGTGGGCGCATCATATGATAACCAAAAATAGATTAAGAACTTGTTAAGCTAACTAAATAGCCATTCAAATAGCTCGGTCTAAGAAGACCAAATCAATTGTTGCTTTTCAAGCGTAGAGACAGGCAACTGACAGCCCGGCCAAGAAACCTCTAGCTGCTGCTTGAACAAGCCAATCGTATCCAACCCCGGCACTTCATTTGGCAAATATTGCTGCGCCAGACGAGCAATCTGAGTCAGACCTAGGCTCGACTCAATGCTTGAGCTCAATACAGGTTTCATTCCAAGCTTCTGTGCTCGCTCAATGATTGCCACGCAACGCTCGACAGAACCAATAAGAGTTGGCTTGATCACGACTGCTTTAACACCAGTAAGGTCGCTAAGATCAAATTCCGGGCTGCGCACCGCTTCTTGCAGTGTCTCGTCCCACGCAATCGCCACACCATGGTCAATGGCAAAGGCCAAACTGTCTTCTGGCTTTTGGCAAGGCTCTTCGATAAAGCTTATACGCTGGCGCATTGACGGCGAAATGTATTTAATGAACTGCTTCGCTTTCTCTGGCTTCCACGCGCGGTTGGCGTCAAGTCTTAGAGTCAAATCAGGGATCGACTCAAGGAATAAGCTCACCAACATACCATCACGAATCGCTTCGTAGAGACCGACTTTCACTTTGGCAACCTTCTCGCCTTTCATCTCATTCAGCACAGGGATCAATTCATCTGGATCGCCTGTACACAAAGGTGCCGCTTGGTAGTTACCTTGAGCGTTAAGATCGCCTCGCAATTCCATCATCGCCATTGAAAAGCCAAACGCGACAGAAGGATACAGCTCGTCGAAAGGCGTTTGAGGCTTATTGTGGCTCCAAAGCTCTAATTCGTGTTGAAGCTGAATGCCAGCTTGTTCGGCATCTTCTTGGCTAAAACCGGGCAAAGGCGCAACTTCGCCAAAACCAGTTTTACCATCACACTCAAGTTGGATGATATAGCCAACACGTTCGTTCAACTTATTGTCACGAAGAACCACACCACTATCCATAGGTAATTGATAACGGTAAAGTTTAGCGTGACGCTGAGAATTCACTGAGTTCATAAAGTTTCCTAAAAAACGGGGAACATCAAAACAAAACGAGCCGCTATTAGCGACTCATTTTGAAGAGGAGAAAGACTATGGATTACGCGGGAACTTGTCGAAGTCCGGTCGACGTTTCTCGTTGAATGCGTTGCGGCCTTCTTGGCCTTCCTCTGTCATGTAGAACATCATGGTTGCGTTACCAGCCAACTCTTGTAAGCCTGCTTGACCATCACAGTCAGCGTTCAGTGCCGCTTTCAAGCAACGCAGTGCCATTGGGCTGTGTTGAAGCACTTCACGACACCAACGAACTGTCTCTTTTTCTAGGTCAGCAACAGGAACAACGGTGTTTACAAGGCCCATGTCCAGTGCTTCTTGTGCATCGTAGAAGCGGCACAAGAACCAGATTTCACGTGCTTTCTTTTGACCAACGATACGAGCCATGTAAGAAGCACCCCAACCGCCATCGAAAGAACCCACTTTAGGACCCGTCTGACCGAACTGCGCGTTTTCAGCTGCAATAGTAAGGTCTGCCATCATGTGAAGTACATGACCGCCACCGACTGCCCAACCCGATACCGCTGCGATAACTGGTTTTGGACAAGTGCGAATTTGACGTTGGAAATCAAGTACATTCAAGTGGTGCGTACCTGAGTCATCTTGGTAACCGCCGTAGTCACCACGGATACTTTGGTCACCACCAGAACAGAACGCCTTCTCACCAAGACCAGTCAAAATGATTACGCCAACTTTCTCGTCATAACGAGCATCAGCCAGTGCATTGATCATCTCTTTTACGGTTTGTGGACGGAACGCATTGTGCACTTGAGGGCGAGCAATCGTGATTTTCGCAATACCGTCATCAGACTTGTGGTATTGAATATCTTCATATTGACTGCTTTCATCGCGCCAGTTAACGGCTGCGTAAAGTTCTTCTTCTGTGATGCCTACTGTTTTAGCCATGATGATTCCCATTATTCTATTAGAGAGCGCGACTAGCGTAGAGTCGCGACGGTGTTGCTCTGCTTTCTATAGCGCTTGATACGAGAGGTTCGCTCAGTCAGTTCATCAACGACTGGCGATACATTGGATGATCAGATTTGAAAACATCTCTGGTTGCTCAAAATGAACATTATGACCCGCGTAATCCACCTGACTATATTCAAAGCCACTATTCTCAGCTAGCTCCATGAATTTACGATCTTTTTCTCCACATACATAATGCAATAAATGCTCATGAGATTTCAATGTGGCACGTAAATCCGGTTGCTTAGCTAACGAAGTAGATAACAACATATTTGCTACGGATACTCCAAGGTTACCACTACGCTTTATGACCAAAGTTTGTCTTTGCTCATGATTTAGTGAAGAAAAGACGCTTTGTTGATACCAATCGTCTAAAACATCTTCAATCGACTGCTGTGCAAAGCGAACAGCCCATTGCGTATCGTGTACTAACCTTTGTGCTCTTTCTTCATCACATTCCAAGCCAAAGTTGCCACCTTCAATGATGACTTTCTCTAAGTTAAGAGTTTCGAAGCAAGGGCTTGTTACCCCATACATGGCAAGCCTTCCCCCCATAGAATACCCAATCACCACGATAGGATAATCGACAGGAAGATCGTTGAGAGCCAGCTGAGATGTGATGCACTGAACTATCTTGGTACAGCAATGATCAAAGCCTACAGGGTCGATAAACCGGCTTTGTCCGTGTCCGGGCAAATCTATGCAAAGACGAGGAAAGTCTTCGAGGAAGGGGTGGCATGCACTCCAATCATCCCCGCTTCCGAGTAAACCATGTAAAAAAACAAGCAAAGGTTTGTCAGAAGATTCTTGTACTGCTGGGTAATAATTGGAGTAAAGCATGTAAAGTCCTTAGGCTAATGCCTCGGTGAGCATTGAGCTGAATTGCTTCAGCAAAGTAGACGCTTGTTCGGGAGGCGTCTTAACTTCTACGAGCAAGGTACCCTGACCTTGTTCAAAATGTTGTTCGATGAGCGTTTGATAGCAATTCAAGGTTTCTGGCGCCGCATAACCAAGATGGAATTGCACAGCAGCATGTTCAAAATTGAAACCATGAGGCATTTGATATAGAGACTGTTTTTGTTGCTCAGGAACCGGCAAAAAATCAAAGATTGCCCCACCATCGTTATTGGTAACCACAATAACCATTGGTGTTGTGCTGTGAGTAAGTAGCGCCAACGAATTTAGGTCGTACAACAAAGAGGTGTCACCAATCAGCATCATCAAAGGATTCTGGTTGGCTTTTATCACTCCCGCAGCCGTCGCCACCAAGCCATCAATGCCCGATGCACCGCGGTTGCTGTAGACTTGAGTCGCAGAGATTGATGACAGCATATCCACCAGCCTTACCATCAAGCTATTTCCCACAAAAAGCTCTCTGCCCTTAAGTCTAGACGACAAGTCAACGGCAACACTCAACTCTGTCAGTTGGTCGTTATTAGAGATTTGCGCCAACGCTAACTGCTGAACCGTATTCGCGACTTCCGCCAAAGATGCCGCCCAGCCAGCATGTTCTCCCAACAGCGTTGGTAGATGTTGCTCTGATAACCAATGTTCGATATCAGCGACAATATGAGTTTGAGGCAGATGATCTTGATTAATACGATGTGCATCTGGTGAAACAACGATGTACTGCGATGAACAAAATGTGGCAGCTTGTTCTTTTACCCATTGGTTAAGACGCTTAGATACGATGCGCTCACCAAACTGGATAATAAAATCACACTGACTAAGCTGTGCTTTGGCTGCGTCACTTTGCATCCATAAATCATAGTGTTTCCAGTCACTACTGACACCCGATTGAGGGTCACAGAATACTGGCCAGCCCAAAGCTGTCGCAAACTGCTTGGCTTTAATTGCAGCTTCATTCTCGATAGAACCAATAATCACTGCGCCTTTACGAGCGACATAATCACTTGCTGAGACAGGCTGAGCGATTAAATGACTGGGCAAATAAGTGTTCGAGTAAAGGCAGGTTGAAGCTCTCCAAGCTGCCACGCTCTTTGTATAATCCGCATACATCTCGGCGCTATTAGCGGAATAAAGCGGTTCTGGGAACGGACAGTTGATATGAATAGCCCCACCGACGCTGCGCTGTTTCGCCAGTGCGTTATCAACCGACGTCAAAAGCCAATTCAAAGAAACTTGTGTCGTTGGACTTGGAAGGTTTAGTGCCGTTTCAACGTGAGACGAAAAGATACCCTGCTGCTGAATCGCTTGATTGGCACCACAGTCGACTAAATCAATCGGTCGATCGGAGGTCAACAAGATTAGCTTTTCTCGCGTTAATCCAGATTCAGCGGTCGCTGGTAGAAGGTTAGCTACGGCAGTTCCAGAAGTAACAACCACCGCAACGGGTTTGTTGCTCGCTTTAGCTAAACCTAAAGCCAAGAAGCCAAGCCCGCGCTCATCAAAGTGCGTATGTAAGGTTAGCTTAGAGTTAGCTTCGGCTTCGAGTGTTAATGGTGTTGAACGAGAGCCTGGCGCGATGCAAACATGTTCAACACCGCTGCGGGCAAGCTCTTCAAGTAATGTGTTACACCAAACTCTGTTTAATACAGCTTGGTCGTGATTCATGACGCCACACCTAATGGTGGGTGATCAGAAATGAGACTGAGCAGAGTCGACATCTTCTTATTCAGCTCTTGCCACTCATGTTCGGCAACCGATCCCGGCACGATCCCCGCGCCAGCAAACAGTTGTACTTGATCGTTTACAATCAAGGCGCTTCGAATCGCCACGCAGAATTCCGCTCGCTGATGACTGATATAGCCTACAGAGCCTGCATACCAACCTCGTGCAAACGGTTCGTGTTCAAGAATGAAATCCATCGCCTCTTTACGAGGTAAACCCGCCACCGCAGCAGTTGGCTGTAAGGCAGCAAGCAACTGCACACCATTAACGCCATTGTTGAGCTGAGCATGGATATTGCGCTTCAAATGCTGCACCTTACGCAAGCGCACTAGACGCGCATCCTTTTCAACATGGACCGTTTGAGAATGAGGAGTGAGACGCTCAATGATGTCGTCGACCACATACTGGTTCTCATTGAGGTTTTTGCTGTCTTGAGAAAGCCAGTTGGCCAGTTCCATATCCTCAGTAGCGTTCTCTCCGCGACCAATGGTTCCAGCAAGCGCCTCGGTATCAAGCTCCATACCATGTCGGCTATATAAGCGCTCTGGTGTCGAGCCAATGAAACTGTGTTTAGAATCCAGCACCAACATAAAGTGGAAACTGTGGTGATTTTGCAGATAGCTGGCTTTAAGTAATTGAGCTGCGCAGATAGGCGCATCGAGTTGCAGTGTGGTTTTACGTGCTAAAACGACTTTTTTGTACTCTTCATCGCTAATGCCTTGCAGCACTTTATCGACAAGGTTGCCCCACTGCTCTCTTTCTGGAACGTGATTGATCTGTTCAATATGGGCAGACAAAGGCGCCAATATCGCGGCTTCTACAGAAAGCTTATTCAAAGCATTAATAGAAGAAACGCGATCAGGGGACAAATTAACCGCCAGCGACCAAGTATTGTCAAAGCGGATCAATTCAACCTGAGGAAGGAAGAAAAACGACTCCATGCAGCGACGGTTCTTTGCGGTGTGCCCATCAAACGAGCGTCCACCCCAGATTCGTTGGTCTTCACCAAGAATAGCGTACGCGGGTGCAGGATCTGAAAACGTATGTAACTGTCCGAGCGCAACAACCTCTTCACGAGTGTCGCGTGACTGCCAGTAGAACTTAGGAAAGAGCGGTTGAGCATGAAGCCATTCTATAAATGCAAACGATGGTTTTTGCGTTAGAACTTCAACACAACGAACTTCGCTTGCTTGGGCATTTTGTACTCGCTCAATCAAAGCGGAGATAGTTTGCTGGAAATGTGACAAATCGACCTCGTTCACATCTAAATTATTATTATATTAGTTTGATACTTTATGGGCAGTACCCACTTAGATCAAGAATGTACTATATCTTTTCAACATTCCTGTGATTTTAAGCGATCCCGCCCCTTTATTCATCTTAGCCAATAACCAAGAAAGCGATTAATTAAAATTTAGAAAAGAGTGACAACAAAAAGGCTAAACGTGACACTGAAATGCGACATTCATCAGATTTTTATTCTATCAAACGCCATTTTGCGGTACTTTAATAAAGTATTTAAATTAATTTCAGGAAATCGGCAATGCAAAATATCGGGATGTCGTCAAAACTCAACAGCGTATGCTACGAAATCAGGGGGCCTGTACTCAAACATGCTAAGCGCATGGAAGAAGAAGGGCATAAAATACTGAAGCTTAATATTGGTAACCCCGCCCCATTTGGTTTTGACGCCCCTGATGAAATCCTTGTTGACGTAATCCGTAACCTACCGACATCTCAAGGTTACTGCGACTCAAAAGGCATCTATTCAGCCCGCAAAGCGGTTGTTCAGCACTACCAGAAAAAAGGCCTACGTAACCTTGATGTAGAAGACGTTTACATTGGTAACGGCGCATCAGAGCTTATCGTTATGTCTATGCAAGCGCTACTGGATAACGGTGATGAAATCTTAGTTCCCGCTCCGGATTACCCACTATGGACAGCGTCTGTTGCGCTTTCTGGTGGTACACCGGTTCACTACATGTGTGATGAAGATGCTGATTGGTATCCAGATTTAGACGACATGCGCGCGAAGATCTCACCAAAGACGCGCGGCATCGTTCTTATCAACCCGAACAACCCAACAGGCGCGGTATACAGCCGTGATTTCCTATTACAAGTGGTTGAGATTGCTCGTGAGCACGGTTTGATCATCTTCGCCGATGAAATCTACGACAAAGTACTTTACGACGGTGCGGTACACACTTCAGTGGCAACGCTTGCTGAAGACGTATTAATGGTCACGTTCAACGGCCTATCTAAAGCTTACCGTGTATGTGGTTTCCGTGGTGGTTGGATGTTCTTAACAGGCCCTAAACACCTAGCGAAAGGCTATGTAGAAGGGCTAGAAATGCTGGCCTCAATGCGTTTGTGTGCCAACGTTCCGATGCAACACGCTATCCAAACCGCACTCGGTGGCTATCAGAGTATCAATGAGCTGATTCTTCCAGGCGGTCGACTGCTTGAACAGCGTGACCGTGCATGGGAACTGATCAACAAGATCCCTGGCGTTTCTTGTGTGAAACCGAAAGGTGCAATGTACCTGTTCCCTAAAATCGACACCAACATGTACAACATCAAAGACGATCAGAAGTTTGTACTCGACTTCCTTAAGCAAGAGAAGGTGCTATTGGTTCAAGGTACGGGCTTCAATTGGCCGAAACCGGATCACTTCCGTATCGTGACTCTGCCGCACATCGAAGATCTAGAAATCGCAATTGGTCGTTTAGAGCGCTTCTTACAGACTTACAGCCAAGACGACCTCATCGAAGGTTAATGAGCACAAAGAAAGATGGCTACAATTTGCTGTTTTAAAAGACTTTAACTTGTATTCATTCACTTCTATGCTTAAAAGGCTCCTGTTTAGGAGCCTTTTTTGTATCCGCTGTCTCGTATCCCTGTGCAAACACAAGATACGAGTGGAGTATTGTTTATACCAATCACAGTAAGTAAGTGTTCAGAAATAGCGTAGGGAAAAAGCTTGAGAACAAGGCAGCTATTTTCGACAAGCAGCTTCGATAAGTAGTTATTCTACAATCAAAAATTCTAACATAGTTATCGAGTTTTTTAACAAGCTAGGATGACCAGTTATTTACTACGATTGGTACTATAAGGACATTTATGAAACAGAGCCATTTCTTTGCCCATCTCGCACGCATGAAGCTAATTCAACGCTGGCCCCTGATGCGTTCGGTATCAAGCGAGAACATTTCAGAACATAGCCTACAGGTTGCTTTCGTGGCACACGCCTTGGCACTGATCAAAAACAAGAAGTTTGATGGTCAGCTTAACCCCGAGCACATTGCTCTACTTGGCATGTACCACGACACCAGTGAGGTACTGACGGGTGATTTGCCAACGCCAGTTAAATACTACAACCCGGATATTGCACAAGAGTATAAGAAAATAGAAGCCGCGGCAGAACAAAGACTGCTTTCGATGTTGCCAGAAGAGTTCAGAGACGACTTCGCCACCTTCTTAATATCTGGTACTGCGAGTAAAGAAGAGCAAAGCATCGTCAAGCAGGCAGATACTATCTGTGCGTACCTGAAATGCTTGGAAGAGCTCAGTGCGGGCAATCATGAATACGAGCAAGCCAAGCGCCGATTGGAAGAGACACTCGAACAACGCAAAAGCCCAGAAATGGACTACTTTCTCACCACATTCGCACCGAGCTTTGAATTATCACTAGACGAGATAAGCTAGCTGGGTATAAGTTGTTTTTAATTAGCTAAATAAAATCAATTTGATAGGTGCTATTTTGAATTCTCAACTCGAACCACCCTTTGTACTCGAACAAGAATGGCAGCATCGAAATGACGATGAACATAAAATAAGACGGGATGACCACCGCAGCCCGTATCAGCGTGACCGTGCGCGCGTGCTTCACTCTGCTGCTTTCCGTCGCTTACAAGCGAAAACCCAGATCCATGGCACCACGGTCAACGACTTTCACCGAACGCGCCTTACCCACTCTCTTGAGGCCGCTCAGCTTGGCACCGGTATCGTCGCTCAACTGAAGAAAAAGCAGCCCGAATTTCGAGAGCTATTACCCTCAGACAGTTTGATTGATTCACTGTGTTTGGCTCACGACATCGGTCATCCACCCTATGGACATGGCGGCGAAGTCGCACTCAACTACATGATGCGCGACCACGGCGGCTTTGAGGGCAACGCTCAAACGTTTCGCATAGTCACACAGCTAGAACCTTACACTGAACATCACGGGATGAACCTATCTCGACGCACTTTGTTAGGTCTAATTAAGTACCCTTCTCTGCTGAGTGAGGTTCAAGCTAAATTGCAGTCTGAACCCGTTAAGCATCAACGACAACTCCGAGCTAAAGATTGGATGCCAGCAAAAGGCATCTACGATCATGATGAAGAGTTGTTTAACTGGGTGCTTGAACCGCTTTCAAGCAGCGACCAACAGCTCCTAAAACAGAAAAGAAAAACGCATACCGAGCCACTTGAGCACAACAAGACCAAATATAAGTCACTGGATTGTTCGATCATGGAACTTGCTGACGACATCGCGTATGGCGTGCACGATTTAGAAGATGCGATTGTGCTTGGCTCTGTGACCAAAGCTCAGTGGGTCGAATCGGCTTACCCTCAACTGAAAGAGATGGCCGACCCATGGATTTGTGAACACCTAGATTCAATTACAGAGATGCTTTTCTCTGGTGAACAGTATCGTCGAAAGGATGCGATTGGTGGGATAGTCAACGCACTGTTGACCAGTATCTCGATTAAGCGAGTGGAGGCTAACTTTGAGAATGTACTGTTGGCTTACAATGCGGTGCTCGAGCCGAGCATGGACGGCACACTCGATAAGCTGAAACACTTTGTCAGCGAGTTCGTTATTCAAGTGCCACAGGTTCAGGTCATCGAATACAAAGGTCAACAGATCATCATGGATATGTTTGAAGCATTCAGCGCAGATCCTGAACGCTTGCTGCCACTGCCCATCAAGAAGCAATGGCTACAACATCAAGATGAGTCTCGAAAAATGCGCGTGATAGCCGATTACATTTCATCGATGACTGATGATCTTGCGCAGAAAATGCATCAGCAACTGTTCTCAGCTCATACCGAGTTTTAATTCCTGACTCACTTTACTAAAACGGCTTAATCTAAGTAGTTTTTCTCAAACACGCCCGGCGGCATTTGATTGATTTGAAACTGAATCATTTGGTCAAATGCCGTTAGCAAAGGGCTAAAGTCGCCATCACGCTCTAACAAGCTAAGTAAATGATAGCCAGCTTCAACGGTTGAAAGGCTATTTTCACTGGGTGCTTTGCGAATTCGGTAATTACCCTTGAGATCTTTCGGTAAATGAACCGTGTTCAACGCATGCAAGTTACTCGATACTTGCCACATCTTGAATGCTTTCTTCCACGTGCCATCCAATAAAATCACACGCAGCTTCTTATTGGGAGATGTCGCCGACTCAACTGAAACAGAGTTTTCGCTTGGGTATAAAATCACATGTTGATACTGTTCATCGCACAACAATGCGTTGAGTTGTTCGTTGTCTGAAAAGTCTTCGCCAACAAACGTCACGCTGTTATTAAGAGATAACGAGAGAATACGCGCTGTTCCCATCGGACGATGCTCTTCTGATGGGTGCTGAAGAATGATAAGCTCAACATTCGATTCGAGTGGTGTAACCCACTGACAAATACAAGCTTTCAAAGCCTTGCTGCATTGGGGGCAATAACGAGACATGGATTTAATGTGTACCCTGTTTTAATTTTCATTTCACTTTTATGCGTCTTATTCCAATTTGAGCCAATACAAGCTTGGGTCGTTTGGGATAGCAATGCGATTGCCGATGGGCAATGGTGGCGAATCCTAACAGGAAACTTTTCACATACCAACTACTCGCATCTTCTGATGAATCTAGCAGGCTTGTGGATCATCAGCTACCTGTTTCAACCGAGTAAAAAACAGCTTGTTGTTGCTTTGCTTGTGATCAGTTTAGTGACTGGCGTCGCTCTGTTGTTTTCAAGTATTCAGATCTACGTTGGCCTATCGGGCACTTTGCATGGGTTGTTTGGCTTATTTGCGCTCAGAGAGGCTTTAAACGGCAGGAAGTCTAGTTGGCTGTTAGTATTCGGATTAGTCGCTAAAATCGCTTGGGAGCAGCTTATTGGCCCTTCTAGCACGACTGGTGAACTGATTAATGCTCGTATCGCGATTGAAGCCCACCTAGCAGGTGCATTGGCCGGAGGCTTCATATCTATCGCTTCATTTCTAACAAGTAGAAAAACGGGTCAAAGTTGAATTCTTTCGCGGTTCTTTTCAACCGTCGCTTCACCTATCCCTTTGACACTCACCAAATCATCAGCAGTAGTAAATGCCCCGTTCTGATCTCTGTAATCGACGATTTCTTTGGCTTTCTTGTCACCCACGCCAACCAATAGTGCTGAAAGTTCTTCTGCCGTCGCGGTATTGATGTTGACCGTAATCTCAATGCCTTCGTAAAGCTCATCCTTGGTTGGGCTGTCTGCAAACACGGCAGGGCTTAAGAGCATCAGAAATGAAAGAATTAGTGTTGAATATATCGTGCGCATAAATAGTTCCTTTGTTCAAAAAACGTAACTTATGCATTTGCCGCGCTAGATAACACAATCACCAGATAAAAATAAAGCGGATCACCTAAGTGACCCGCTTCGTTATACATCTTATTTTCATCAGCTTGTTTGTTGGCTCACAAATCTGAATTAAAGCCTAACAATCACGTATTGATTTCAGTAGTAAGCTCTAACTTGAGCTTGCTACTGAGGTAATCAAACGCTTACTGACCTTGACCCACTACGTAGTATTCAACGTCTGCGTTTTTACGAAGTACGTTTAATACGTTAGTCAGGTCTTGCTGGTTACCAACTCGCTCCAACTGTGCACCAATTTGAGTGCTGTAGGCTGGGTTGATCTCAGCCGTTACTTTAGAAAGCTCAACAACAACGATATTACCGTCTTGGTCTTTAGATTGACCGAACACAGCTTGACCTGCTTCTGGTTTCGCTAGAGCGAATACAGATGCCGCTAATGGCGAGTTACGGTCAATCGTTTCAAGTTCAGTGAACTCAAGGTTGTTGTCCGCTAGTACTGCTTCATTGCCTTGCTCAAGTTCGTTCACTAGAGAAACACCTAGCTCAACCGCTTGCTGCTCTGCTTGTACAGCAGACAGTGCAGCGACAACTTGATCTTTCACTTCAGCTAGAGGAAGAACTGTCTCATCACGAGTCTCTTCTACACGAACAACAATTACGTGCTCAGGTGCAACTTCGATAACTTCCGAGTTTAGACCGTCTTCTTTCACTTCAGGGCTCAAGATAGCTTGCATAACTGCAGGCGTCATCAGAACTTCTGGAGCGTCAACTTGAGAGATGAAATCTGTCGTTGTGATCTTCGCGTTGATAGCTTCTGCAGAATCATCTAGAGAATCTGGGAATTCAAACGCTACTTTTTCTAGCTCAGTTTGTTGCTCGTAGAACTGATCAACTGCGTGTTGGTCTAGAAGCTCTGTCTTAATCTCTGCCGCTACTTCAGTGTAAGGCTGAGCTTGAGACGCTTTTAGTTCGTCTAGCTTGATGATGTGGTAGCCGAAATCAGATTTAACTAGGCCAGTAGTATCGCCAATATTCTCAAGAGCGAAAGCCGCGTCTTCGAATGCAGGGTCCATAACATCGCGCTCAATCCAACCTAGGTCACCGCCAACGTCTGCACTACCGAAGTCGTCAGATTTCTCTTCCGCTAGCGTAGCAAAATCAGCGCCTGCATTTAGCTCGTCTAGGATTGCCTGAGCTTTCGCTTCGTCATCGCCTTGAACTAGGATGTGGCTAACTTTACGTTGCTCTTCCGTTGAGTACTTGTCTAGGTGCTCTTGGTAGTATTTCTGTGCTTCTTCATCGCTTACTTCAAGCTGAGACTTAAGCGCTTCAGCAGAAAGCTCAATGTAAGATACCTTAGCTTGTTCTGGACGAGTGTAAGCTGCTGGGTTCTCTTGGTAGTACTGTTCGATTTGCTCGTCAGTTAACTCGATGTCTTTTGCAAGGTCAGCAACAGACAGTGTCACTGTGCGAATGTCACGAGTTTGTGCGATAAGCTTGCTCTGAGTATCGATTTCGCCCTGAAGAACGAATTCACTGCCTTGAAGTGCAGTCACAAGCTGGTTGCGCATAAGGTCACGACGCATGTATTCAGCGAAGCTCTCTGCGCTGAAACCTGCACGACGTAGTGCCGATTGGTAAACTTCTTGGTCGAATTGACCCGCCGTTTGGAACTGAGGCATTTCTAGAATCATGGTGCGGATTTGAGAATCACTGATTCGTAGGCCTAGAGACTCAGCTTGCTGCTCAAGCAGTACGTCATTGATCATGCGATCAAGTACTGATTTACGGAAAGACTCTACGTAAGCAGGGTCTGCAAGCATTTGCGCGAAGTAATCGCCAAGTTGAGACTGCATACGATTACGTTCGTTTTGGTAAGCCTGTTCGAACTCACCACGAGCAATTTCTGTGTTGCCAACTTTAGCTGCTGCGTTGTTACCGCCACCGGTGATGTAGCTGCCTACACCTGCGAATACGAATGACAGGATAATCAACCCAAGGATAATTTTTACCGCGATGCTATTCACGCCTTCGCGTAATCGATCCATCATAATTTAAGTGCTCTCCGGATATGAAGCATTGGCTTCAAAATAAAAATCTATTCACGCGATATTATCAGAAAAAGAAATGCGCATCAGTAGGATGCGCATAATTTAAATAAGTTCAATGTGCTTTGTACACATACTGTTTAAGAATGAAACATCATTTTTCAAACAGTAAACGCATTTTACTGCCTTCCCCTCTTAAATGGAGGTTTCAGCAGTGAAAATTAGTTACATGCGTCTTTAAGTGCTTTACCCGCTTTGAAGCCAGGTACTTTAGCTTCTGCGATTTGGATCTCTTCACCAGTTTTTGGGTTACGACCTGTACGAGCAGCACGAGTACGAACACTGAAAGTACCAAAGCCAACAAGTGCAACTTGGTCACCAGATTGTAGCGTTGTGCCAACTGCTTCGATGAATGCGTCTAGAGCGCGGCCAGCTGAAGCTTTAGAGATGTCTGCGTTTTCTGCGATTGATTCTACTAGTTGTGTTTTATTCACTGTTTTTCCCCTATGTGTCATCTGTGACTACTTCTGATGACTGTACGTTCCATTTTGGTTTTAATTTAGCCGCAAGCCTTATTGCAAAAGGGCTGCCGCTTTGATCAATAACTTAGCGTCCAAAAAAAACGCTGACAAGCCTTTTCGGGCCTATCAGCGTAATTCTTTACTTATTTTTGCTATGCATCACTATTTTTTCACGTCAAACTCGACCCCTGACGGATCTCGTTCTAGCGCGACTTTGAGTACTTCATCAATCCACTGAACCGGGATCACCTTCAAGTCAGCGATTACGTTGTCTGGAATCTCTTCCAAATCACGCTCATTGTCTTTAGGGATCAGTACAGTTTTGATGCCGCCACGGTGTGCAGCAAGCAGTTTTTCTTTCAAACCACCGATAGGTAAAACTTCACCACGAAGGGTAATTTCACCTGTCATACCGACCTCTGCTTTAACCGGGTTACCCGTCAAGCTAGAGACAAGTGCAGTACACATTGCGATACCCGCACTCGGGCCATCTTTCGGTGTAGCACCTTCTGGTACGTGAACGTGAATGTCACGTTTTTCGTAGAAATCTGAGTTGATACCCAGTTTTTCAGCACGAGAACGAACCACTGTCATTGCCGCTTGAATCGACTCTTTCATCACGTCGCCAAGTGAGCCAGTTTGCGTTAGCTTACCTTTGCCCGGCATTGCTTCGGTCTCGATAGTCAGTAGATCACCACCCACTTGAGTCCACGCTAGGCCTGTTACTTGACCGATACGGTTGCTTTCATCCGCTTTACCGAAGTCGTGGCGTTGAACACCTAAGTACTCTTTCAGGTTATCAATGTTAACCGTTACAGACTTAAGATCGCTGTCTAGCAAGATGTTCTTCACTGCTTTACGACAGATCTTTGAGATTTCACGCTCTAGGCTACGTACACCCGCTTCACGCGTGTAGTAACGAATGATGCCGATGATTGCAGAGTCTTCAATCTCAATTTCATGAGGCTTAAGACCGTTGCGTTGAACTTGCTTGTCCAGTAAATGGCTCTTAGCAATGTTCAGCTTCTCATCTTCTGTGTAACCAGATAGACGAATCACTTCCATACGGTCCAGTAGAGGCCCAGGAATGTCCATCGAGTTCGATGTTGCCACGAACATAACATCTGACAGATCGTAATCTACTTCTAGGTAGTGATCGTTAAATGCGTTGTTTTGTTCTGGATCTAGAACTTCTAGAAGTGCTGAAGATGGGTCGCCACGCATATCAGAAGACATCTTATCGATCTCATCTAATAGGAACAGTGGGTTCTTAACACCAACTTTAGACATCTTCTGAATCAGTTTACCCGGAAGTGAACCGATGTACGTACGACGGTGACCACGAATCTCAGCTTCATCACGAACGCCACCAAGTGCCATACGCGTGTACTTACGACCCGTTGCCGCAGCAATCGAACGACCTAGCGAGGTTTTACCTACACCAGGAGGACCAACAAGACAAAGGATTGGGCCTTTTAGCTTGTTGATACGGTTTTGTACTGCCAAGTATTCAAGAATACGTTCTTTAACACGCTCTAAGCCGTAGTGGTCTTCGTTTAAGATCTCTTCCGCTTTCGCTAGATTCTTTTTCACTTTTGAACGCTTAGCCCAAGGAACGCCCACCATCCAATCAATGTAGCTACGTACTACTGTTGCTTCAGCAGACATTGGCGACATCATTTTCAGTTTTTGCAGTTCTTGCTCGGTTTTTTCACGAGCTTCTTGAGGCATCTTAGAGTCTTCGATCTTCTTCTTCAGAGTCTCGAATTCATCAGGAGCGTCGTCCATCTCGCCAAGTTCTTTCTGAATCGCTTTCATTTGCTCATTCAGGTAGTACTCACGCTGAGATTTTTCCATTTGCTTCTTAACGCGGCCACGAATGCGTTTTTCAACTTGCAAGATGTCAATTTCTGACTCCATTTGGCCCATCAAGAATTCCAGACGTTCAGTCACATCTAAGATTTCTAGAACGTGCTGCTTGTCTACCAGTTTAAGTGGCATGTGTGCAGCAATCGTATCAGCAAGGCGAGCTGCCTCATCAATACCGTTCAGAGATGTTAGAACTTCTGGTGGAATCTTTTTGTTCAGCTTAATAAAGCCTTCGAATTGATTGATCGCGCTGCGAACAACCACTTCTTGTTCTTTTTCGTCAAGTTCTGAGGTTACAACGTATTCTGCGTCCGCTAAGAAAAACTCACTTTCTTTGAATTGGTGAATTTTTGCACGCTGCTGACCTTCGACAAGCACTTTAACAGTACCATCAGGGAGCTTTAGTAACTGAAGAATGGTAGCGACAGTTCCTACTTTAAATAGGTCGTCAATTGAAGGCTCATCAGTGTCCGCTTCTTTCTGCGCTACAAGTAGTACTTGTTTGTTAGCTTCCATTGCCGATTCAAGGCAAGTAATCGATTTTTCACGACCAACAAACAATGGAATAACCATGTGTGGGTAAACCACTACATCACGTAGAGGTAGCACGGGGATTTCGATACGCTCGGAACGTTCCAAGTTCATATATTTCTCTCTTCCGCTTTAACTTATAAAGCAGTATATGGGGCTTAAACGACTGGATTCAATGGAAGAATAAAAAAAAGGAGGTAATTGCTTACCTCCTTTTTCAATTTGAGTGACTTGTCTAAAAAAGACCTACTCTGCAACAGCTGCTTGGTTATCTGAGTTGCTGTAAATTAATAGTGGTTCTGACTCACCATTAATTACCGACTCATCAATCACAACCTTGCTTACATCAGTTGAAGATGGCAGTTCGTACATAGTTTCTAGTAGAACACCCTCCAAGATAGAACGTAGACCACGAGCACCTGTTTTACGGTTCATTGCTTTCTTAGCAATGGCACGTAAAGCATCTTCACGGAATTCTAACTCTGTATCCTCAAGCTCAAATAATGCTGCGTACTGTTTTGTAAGTGCATTCTTTGGCTCACATAGGATTTGGATTAGCGCTTCTTCATCAAGCTCTGTCAGTGTTGTTGTCACAGGTAGACGACCAATGAATTCTGGAATCAGACCATATTTCACTAGATCTTCAGGTTCTACTTGAGTGAACAATTCACCGATAGTTTTGGTTTCATCTTTTGAACGCACTTCTGCGCCAAAGCCGATACCTGAACCTGTTTCTACACGCTGTTCAATCACTTTATCTAGGCCTGCAAACGCACCACCACAGATAAATAAGATCTTAGACGTGTCCACTTGCAAGAACTCTTGCTGTGGATGCTTACGACCACCTTGAGGTGGAACTGAAGCTACTGTACCTTCAACAAGTTTTAGTAGAGCTTGCTGTACACCTTCACCAGACACGTCACGCGTGATTGATGGGTTTTCAGCTTTACGAGAAATCTTGTCGATTTCATCGATGTAAACAATGCCGCGTTCCGCTTTCGCTACGTCGTAATCACATTTCTGAAGCAACTTCTGGATGATGTTTTCAACATCTTCGCCCACGTAACCCGCTTCGGTTAGTGTTGTTGCGTCTGCCATTGTGAAAGGAACGTCTAGGAAACGAGCCAATGTTTCAGCCAGTAGTGTTTTACCACTACCAGTAGGACCGATAAGAAGAATGTTACTCTTACCTAGCTCTACGCCTTCAGCTGTCGTATCACCATTACGTAAACGCTTGTAGTGGTTATAAACTGCAACTGCTAGCACTTTCTTCGCGTATTCTTGACCGATTACATAGTCGTCAAGATGCTCACGAATCTCACGCGGCGTTGGCAGCGATTCCGATTCTTTCTTAGGAAGAACATCTTTAATTTCTTCACGAATAATGTCGTTACAAAGATCGACACATTCATCACAAATGTAAACAGAAGGACCTGCGATTAACTTGCGAACTTCGTGTTGGCTTTTGCCACAGAAAGAGCAGTAAAGCAGTTTACCGCTACCACCCTCTTTGCTTTTATCTGTCATTCGCTAACCTCTTAGCCTTAACTCTCTATGCTTGAGTGTATATCAATTTGAATCACTTTGCGTTAAACAATTGCCCTGCAATTATTGACCGCGGTGATTAAGAACTGAATCCACCAAGCCGTATTCTACTGCTTGATCAGCAGACATGAAGTTATCACGATCTGTATCGCGCTCAACAACTTCTAGAGGCTGACCAGTGTGCTCTGCCAATAGTTTGTTTAGCTTTTGTTTGATCGTTAGGATCTCTTGCGCGTGAATTTGAATATCAGACGCTTGGCCTTGGAAGCCGCCAAGTGGCTGGTGAATCATTACACGTGAGTTTGGAAGCACGTGACGCTTACCAGGAGTACCACCCGCTAGTAAGAATGCACCCATAGAGCAAGCTTGACCCATACATACTGTGCTCACGTTTGGCTTGATGAACTGCATTGTGTCGTAGATAGACATGCCTGCTGTTACGCTACCGCCAGGTGAGTTGATGTAAAGATAGATATCTTTGTCTGGGTTTTCTGATTCCAAGAAAAGCAGTTGAGCCACGACAAGATTTGCCATGTGGTCTTCCACTTGACCTGTTAAGAAAATGATACGTTCTTTTAATAGACGAGAATAAATATCGTAAGAACGTTCACCACGGGAAGTCTGTTCAACCACCATAGGAACTAGTGCGTCCATAATCGATGGCATTGTATTTTTTTCTTGGTAGCTCATATTCTTATGTCCCTAAAATAAATGGCCCGAATGATTAAATCATACGGACCATTGTTAGCAGAATTGTTGACCGTACGTCAACCTTCTACGTCAGATATTACTATATTAAGCAGGTTGCTGATTCATTAGCTCGTTGAAGCTAACTTCTTTATCAGAAACTTGAGCTTTAGCGATGATTGCATCAATAGCTTGCTCTTCTAGAGCAACATTGCGCATGTTGTTCATCATTTGCTCGTTTTGCTCGTAGTAAGCAATAACTTCTGTTGGATCTTCGTATGCTGTAGCCATCTCTTCGATGATAGCTTTAACTTTCTCGTCGTCAGCTTTTAGCTCTTCAGTCTTGATTACTTCACCAAGAAGAAGACCTACAACTACGCGACGTTTAGCTTGCTCTTCGAACAGCTCACGTGGAAGTTGGTCAGCAGCTTCAGTGTTGCCACCGAAACGTTGAGCAGCTTGTTGACGTAGAACACCGATCTCTTGATCGATAAGAGCAGAAGGTACGTCGATGTTGTTTTCGTTAACTAGACCGTCGATAGCTTGCTCTTTGATGCGGTTCTTAACAGCTTGCTTAAGCTCACGCTCCATGTTCTTACGAACTTCAGCTTTAAGACCTTCAACGCCGTCAGTTGCGCCGAACTTAGCAACGAATTCTTCGTTTAGTTCTGGAAGTTCACGAGCTTCAACTTTGTTCAGCTTGATAGAGAACTTAGCTGCTTTACCTTTTAGGTTTTCAGCGTGGTAATCTTCTGGGAAGTTTACGTCGATTTCGAATTCCATACCTGCTGTTTTACCAACGATACCGTCTTCGAAGCCAGGGATCATGCGACCAGCGCCCATCTCTAGTGGGAAGTTCTCAGCTTTGCCGCCTTCAAACTCTTCACCGTCGATAGAACCAACGAAGTCGATAGTTGCACGAGAACCAGCGTCAGCAGCAGCTTCAACTTCAGTCCAAGTTGCTTGTTGCTTACGTAGAGTTTCGATCATCTCTTCAACGTCAGCTTCTTTAACTTCTACTGCTGGTTTCTCAACAGTGATGTTTTCTAGACCTTTCAGCTCAACTTCTGGGTAAACTTCAAAAGTTGCGTTGAATACTAGGTCAGCGCCTTCGTTGTTTTCAACTGGTGCGAAAGTAGGTGCGCCAGCTGGGTTGATTTTCTCTTTAACGATCGCTTCGATGAAGTGACGTTGCATTACTTCGCCCATCACGTCTTGACGTACTGCTTTGCCGTACATTTTAGCAACCATCTTCATTGGCACTTTGCCTTTACGGAAACCATCGAAACGACGGTTTTTCGCGATGTTGCGTAGTTCAGCTGTAACTGCATCTTCGATGTTAGCAGCAGGAACAGTAATATTAAGACGGCGCTCTAGGCCTTCTAGCGTTTCAACAGTAACTTGCATTATATAAACCTCAAAACTGGCTCAGTAATCTGAGCATATGAGCCGTAACTTAGCTTTAATTCAAAAGCAGACGTTGTTGGCTGCATCCTTGTGTAGTGCTCTATCCGAACACCTAATTTAAAATCGAGCATTGATGTCTGAATTGATTATTCAACCAAACACCAGACTAATCAGCGATATCTTCGTTCTTCACACGTCGATTAAAACGCAATAAAGCTTGTTTTCAGAAACAAGAAAGGTATCTCCGATTAGCCTCAGGACAGAAATTTTAGACGCGACATTCTAGCGATCTGTTTAATCTCTGTCGAGCCGTTCACCTCTGCATGATGATGAATGCTCTAAATTCGTCCAACTAAGTGATACAAAAACGATCAAATCATCACTTAGCACAACAGAAATGGGGACAATAGCGACTTTTTCAAGGGAATCGAGGGCTTTTTTTGCTAAAAACCTTAAAAAGAGATCTTGCTCTTGTTTTACCCCTCAGAGTCGATAACTTTTTCAACAATCCCCGTTACAAACCCTTAACCTACATCCATCTGTTCACTCTCTGCTTTCAGCAAAAACTACCGCTATTTGCTACCATAAACGAGAGAAGACAGGCTTGATTGTTTACCAAAGAAATCAGCGGAGAGCCTTCATGTTTCAAGCTTTTAAAATCCCAATACTGTTAATGGTCACATACAGTTTACTGATGGTGTTTGGCGGTCATTGGGTGTGGAGCACGAGCCATGAAAGTTTGTTAAATGATCATCAATCTAAGCTGGACCGCTTTTCTGTTCATATTTCAAGCCAATTGGATAAGTTCGCGCACATTCCCGAGCTGCTTTCAAAAGACAAAGAGCTGGTCGATGCCCTGCACTCTCCAAGTAACTCTGCGCAAATCGAACTCACTAATCGTTATCTAGAGCACGTAAACTCGGTGATTCAAGCATCCGACACCTACCTACTAGACAGTATCGGCACCACCATTGCAGCCAGTAACTGGAATCAACCGCGTTCTTTTATTCGTCGTAACTTTGCTTTCCGCCCCTACTTTCAAGAAGCGATTATTGGCAATGAAAATCAATATTTTGCGCTAGGTTCAACCTCTGGAAAGCGAGGCTATTATTATTCTTACCCCGTCTCCTATGCCGCCGAGATTATTGGCGTCATTGTCGTAAAGATGGATTTATCGCTGATTGAAGCAAGTTGGAAAGGCAAACAGAGTTTTTTTGTTGCTGACGATAAAGATCAAATTGTATTTATGTCGAGTAACCCTGAGTGGCTGTTCAAAAGCCTTCAGCCGCTAAGCGAAGTACAACACACTCGAATTCAAGAAAGCAGGCAGTATCTCGATACAAAAATAGAAAGCCTGCACTTCTCCGGCGATTTAGACAGTGCCACCAGTCGTATTGAGTCGCCACACAAACTCGTCCAAGAGCAGTTCTTTAGTTCTTCGCGTTTCCTAGCCGAACCAAGACTCACCATACGGGTATTTTCTCCAACCCACTTAGTTTGGTGGGACTTGGTTGCTTACCTTGTTGTTTTGAGCCTAATCTTTGCGATTATTTATCTAACAATGCAGCTCAACCACCATAGACAACAAAGACGAGCACAGATAGACAGGCTGCAATCCGAAGCCAAGCAAAAACTCGAATTTCAAGTGCTTGAACGTACATCGGAGTTACATGTTGAGATCAAACACCGTATCGAAACCGAGCATGTTCTGAGGCAAACCCAAGACGAGCTCATCCAAGCCGCCAAACTAGCAGTGCTAGGGCAGATGTCAGCGAGCATCAGTCACGAACTGAATAACCCGCTTGCCGCGATTCGCAGTTATGCCGACAACGGCCGATTGTTTCTTGCCAAAGAAAAAACCGATCGTGTCGATGACAATCTATCGCGAATCTCGGCACTCACTGATCGTATGGCGAAAATCAGCCACCAGCTTCGCTCGTTCGCCAAAAAATCTACTGCGGAAGAGCTACACACCTTACAAATACTCCCAGTTTTACATTCATCGAAAGAGCTGATGAAGCCACAACTCAAGAGCGAGCGAGTTAAGGTCAACGAACTCCCTGAGACCTTTGATGCTTGCGTGCTCGCCAACGCCATTCAACTGGAACAGGTGATCATTAACCTGCTGACCAACGCGATTCAGGCGGTGGAACAACAAGATGACAAACAATTAGCTATTCTGTTAGAGATTAGAGAGTCCGACCATCAACAGGCCAATACCTTGTTGATTCATGTCGATGATAACGGCCCCGGCTTCACCTCCCCTTCGAACGGAAACTTTTTTGAACCCTTTCATACCACCAAGAAAAACGGACTTGGACTTGGACTATCGATTTCTCAACAAATAATCAGCGGAATAAATGGCAAGCTCGTTACCGGTAGTAGCCCTCAAGGCGGTGCTCGATTCAGCATAGAGCTGCCCCTTGTTGAACAAGAACAGCAAGCAAAAACTCAGCAATAACCAGAATACAAAGAAGTAAAGGAATCACTATGTGTCACGTCTATTTCATTGATGATGAATCCGACCTAAGAATGGCGATAGAACAGAGCTTCGAGCTCGCCAACATTGATGCCGAATTCTTTCCCGACGCGGAGTCTGCTCTGCTCGCGATTCAAGAAAACGGCTTACCTCACGTGATCATCACTGATATCTGTTTACCGGGTCTATCCGGGCATGATCTGCTCAACACCGTAATGCACAAAGACAAAGAGATCCCTGTGATCATGATTACTGGTCACGGCGATATTTCAATGGCCGTTCAAGCCATCCAATACGGCGCCTATGACTTCATTGAAAAACCTTTCGCTAATGAACGCCTAGTCGAAACCACTAAGCGAGCGATAGAAAAACGTCAGCTCACCCTCGAGAACCTTGAGTTAAAACGTTCACTTAAAGCCAGCCAAGCACTTGGCCCAAGGATCATTGGTGACACGCAATCAATGACGGAGCTGCGGTCTATCATCACTCACGTTGCCGATACCAATGCCGACATATTGCTATTTGGCGAAACAGGCACTGGCAAAGAATTAGTTGCACGCTCTCTGCATGAACAAAGCAGCAGGCGAGAACAAAACTTCGTCGCAGTCAACTGCGGCGCAGTACCTGAAAATCTGATTGAGAGTGAACTGTATGGCCATGAGAAAGGGGCATTCACTGGCGCAGAAAGCAAACGTGTCGGTAAATTTGAATTTGCTCAGGGCGGAACTCTATTCTTAGATGAAATTGAGTCCATGCCAATGCAGGCACAAATTCGCCTGTTGCGCGTCTTGCAAGAACGCGTCATCGAAAGGGTTGGGTCTAATGGTTTAGTCCCTCTAGACATTCGAGTGATTGCGGCAACTAAAGTCGACCTAAAGAAAGCCGCTGAAGAAGGCACTTTCCGCCAAGACCTCTATTATCGACTCAATGTTGTGACCTTAGATTTACCGCCGTTAAGAAGCCGACAAGAAGATATCCCAGCACTCTTCCACCACTTCCTACTGGTCGCTGCGGCGCGTTATGGCAAGACTGCCCCTGCCCTTCCACAAAAGGAGCTGCACGCACTTTTGGCTCATGATTGGCCGGGAAATGTTCGAGAATTACGTAATACTGCAGAGCGTTTTGTACTTTTAGGTAAGCTTTCTCACTTATCAGACAGCGCCACTGAAACTACTCAAGAACTGTCTTTGGCAGAATTGGTATCTGACTTTGAAAAAAATACGTTGAAGCAGGCACTTATTGAATGCAATGGCAGTATAAAAGAGACCATGGAGAGGCTGCAATTACCGAGGAAAACCCTCTACGATAAGATGCAAAAGCACCAGCTAACGAAAGAATCTTATAAGGTAGAACCAAACTAAATTAGATTTGGGAGCAAGATCACCTATACTTATTTCGACAACAGGATGTTATGCAATAAATATAATAAGGAAGTGGTTATGGGTGAGAAAACAAAAGTGCCATCGATTACCGATACTTTCGAGATAGATGGTATTTTTTATGCTGACAATCATGTCGATCTACACACGCCAGAATTAGAGGCAAAACGCGCTTTGTATGAGCAGATAAAGCCTCATTCAAATCGTGGCAGAAATATAGATGAGGAGGTCTAGCGACCTCCTCATTTTTTATGGATTAAATTCCATGTCAGTGAATGACTCAAATAGCTACTTGGTTATGATCTCTGGTCCCATCAAGGTGGTTGGTAACCATGTTGATACCCAAGGTACGTAAGTGACGATAATCAGGAATAAGAACATCACCCCAACCCACGGCAATGCGGCTTTTACCACGTTCATCATCGACATCTTCGCGACACCTGCGGTCACAAACAAATTGAGCCCGACAGGCGGCGTTATCATCCCTATCTCCATGTTCACCACCATCATGATACCTAGGTGAATTGGGTCGATACCGAGCGCAATTGCAATTGGGAATACCAAAGGAGCAACGATGATCAGCAAGCCTGATGGCTCCATGAACTGCCCACCAATCAAGAGTAAAACGTTTACTACAATCAAAAAGGTGATCGGACCCAAGCCCGCAGATAGCATAGACTCAGTGATCATTTGAGGAATGCGTTCTTCGGTCAGTACATGCTTAAGAATCAGAGCATTGGCAATGATAAACAGCAGCATGATCGTCAGCTTGCCTGCATCGTAAAGTGTGTCTTTGGTGTCTTTATGGAAAAACGTTTGGAACACCTTAACCAAAGCAGGCTTTGTATTGTTCTTGTCAGCGAAAGGCCCCATATCTTTATAGATAAAGTTGGCAATGAAGAAGGCATACACCGCAGCCACTGCCGCCGCTTCTGTCGGAGTAAAGATGCCGCCGTAGATACCACCTAGAATGATGACAATCAGCAGCAAGCCCCAGCTCGCATCTTTCGCAGCTGCGAACATCTCGCCCCAGCCCACAAATGGCTGTGCCGGAATCTTCTTAATACGTGCTGCGATGTAGATAGCAATCATCAACATCACACCCGCCAGCAAACCAGGAATAACGCCACCTAAGAACATACGACCTACCGATACATCGGTCGCAGCCGCGTAAACCACCATCACGATGGACGGCGGAATCAAGATACCCAAAGTACCCGCGTTACAGATAACCCCTGCCGCGAACTCTTTTGAGTAACCGTTTTTGATCATACCTGCGATAACGATACTACCGATCGCCACTACCGTTGCAGGAGATGAACCAGAAAGGGCTGCGAACATCATACATGCCACAACCGACGCCATCGCCAAGCCGCCGCGGAACCAACCTACCATCGCGATAGCAAAACGGATAATACGTTTCGCCACGCCACCAGTAGACATGAAGCTAGAGGCCAAAATAAAGAAAGGAATCGCTAAGAGTGTGTAGTGGCCTGCAAATGCATTAAACAGCGTTTGTGCGACTGAAGCTAATGACGCATCTGAGTGCATCAATAAGAATATTACGCTCGATAAACCGAGGGAAATTGCAATTGGTACACCGACCAACATGAAAGCAATTACCATTAAAAATAGAAATAACATTGCCATGATTAGTCTTCCTTACCGTTAGATTTTGTACTCGACTCATTCGCTTTGTTCTGCGGAGTCGAATTCAATACCGCTGTCGCATCTTCGTCAGAGCCCGCTAGCACGTCTGCTTTCAACGCATCCAGCTCTTCTTCGGCTTCGTGTCCTGCAATCATGCGGTCAAGCTTGCCTGTTACGACTTGGTAAGCAACTTGAGCAAAACGGAACGTTAGCATTGCCATACCAATCGGCAGCGCCATATAAGGAATAAAACGTGGCAGTTTCTCGTATCGCTCGCCTTCATTCAGCCAGTCAGCAAGAAACTGAAGCATCTCTGGCATTGGAATATCGTCGGTCTCGTACCATGCGCGATCGGTCGCGAATGGGTACCAATAATTCCAAGAACCGATAAGAAGTAAGATTGAAAATGCTAGGCAGCTTGTCACGGCGATGAGCGCATACACTTTGCGTAGCTTTTCTGGGGCAAGGTTGATGATCACATCAACACCAATGTGGAAGTGTTTTTTAACGCCATAAGATGCGCCCACTAACACCATCCAAGCAAACATGAACACGGTCAGTTCCAGTGCCCATAAGATGTTGTCATTGAATGCGTATCGAAATACCACGTTGGCAAAAGTAAGTAGCGTCATTGCGCCAAGGAAAAATGCGATTAGTGACTCTTCAATCACATCCGTAACTCTTCCGACTTTGGAAAAAAGAGAGGTTTCCAGTGCTGATTCGCTAGAATTTGGTTGTTCCATTTGAGGCTTTTCCATAATTGACTCCGCTTATAATTGTTTTAATAAGGAGTGACGAATACTCGCCACTCCCTTAGCGGTGTTATTGGTTTGAAGCTAACGCTGCATCGATAAGGTCTGAACCGATGTCTTTTTCAAACTTCTTCCATACTGGTTGAAGTGCAGCTACCCATGCTTCACGCTGTTCAGGCGTAAGTGTACGAACCTCACCACCCGCTTCGATGATGTTGTTTTTGTTCGCTAGGTTAACTTTTGAAGATTCTGCGTTACGCGTCTCAGACACTTCTTGAACGATAGTGCCAAGCTGTGTGCGTACATCTTCAGGTAGGTCTTTCCAGAAGTCGTTTGACGTTACAACTAGGTAATCCAAGATACCGTGATTAGTTTCGGTCACGCCGTCTTGTACTTCAAAGAACTTCTTACCGTAGATGTTTGACCATGTGTTCTCTTGACCATCGATAACTTTAGTTTGCAAGCCACCGTACACTTCTTTGAAAGACATCTTCTGTGGGTTAGCGCCTAGTTGTTCAAACTGAGCCACCAATACATCCGATGCTTGAACACGGAATTTCAAACCTTTTGCATCTTCAGGGCTGATAAGAGGTTTGTTCGCCGACATCTGTTTCATGCCATTGTGCCAAAACGCAAGACCTTGCAGGCCACGACGCTTCATCGCGTTCTTCAGCTTTTCACCAGATTCTGAGTTTTGGAAACGGTCAACGGCTTCTACGTCTTCAAATAGGAAAGGAAGGTCAAAAATGCGGTATTTCTTAGTGAACTTCTCAAATTTTGACAGCGATGGCGCCGCCATTTGAACATCACCATTTAACAGGGCTTCCAGTAC
This sequence comes from Vibrio sp. 10N.261.52.C11, assembly GCF_041471405.1. Taxonomy (NCBI): domain Bacteria; kingdom Pseudomonadati; phylum Pseudomonadota; class Gammaproteobacteria; order Vibrionales; family Vibrionaceae; genus Vibrio; species Vibrio sp. 10N.261.52.C11. The sequence goes on along the minus strand of NZ_JBFROI010000026.1, from coordinate 55,894 downwards.
CTTATTATCATCGTAAAGTGTTGAGTTAGGGAAAACTTGCATACAAGCTTTTCCATTCATTTCTGTGTTTACTCGCTCTTCCAGTAAAGAAGCGGCGATGCCTTTCGGGTGCTTATCGGTATTGGTTACATGACTGAATTTAATCACGATTTCACCAGGGTCACAGTTTGCAGCAGCATTAAAACTTGTGAGCGCCAGAGCAGATACAGACAGCAGGGTAAGAGGCTTAAACATTATTATTCTCCTTAGTAAACAAAGCAGCCCTTCAATGGGAACTGCGTGCTTTCACTAAAGCAATTAGCGCGCCATATTGACACAATTCATCAACAAGCCTTTAACCGCAAGGCTTCATCAGATCTGCCTGCAGTTGTCGCTAACTCGCTACAAAAATTAATGGGTGGAAAATGACACATAGAATATTTGTAAATGGGTGGGAGTTGACCAAAGCATCAGTGATAAATGAGGTCTGACCAAAAGCCCCTTTCACGATGATGCCTTGAAGTAATTTCAACCTATCCTGTAGAGTGCTGCACAACTTAGTCAGATTTACTGATCCACTACTTACCAAGAGTTGCTACCCATGAGTCAGATCTACCATCACCCAGTACAGATTTACTACGAAGATACCGATCACTCAGGTGTGGTTTATCACCCTAACTTTCTTAAATACTTTGAGCGTGCGCGCGAGCATGTGTTGGGCAGCGATAAACTGGCAGAGTTGTGGAATGAACATGGACTGGGGTTTGCGGTGTATAAAGCCAATATGACCTTTCAAGACGGCGTTGAGTTCGCAGAGATCTGCGATATCCGAACCTCTTTTGAGCTCGATGGCAAATACAAAACCTTATGGCGACAAGAGGTATGGCGTAAAGATGCAACCAAACCTGCCGTGATTGGTGATATCGAGATGGTTTGCCTAGATAAAGACAAACAACTTCAGCCTGTACCCGCAGAAGTATTAAAAGCGATGCTTGGCGAAACGAGTTAGCCAATATTACGAATGGCTGAGAGCGAGCCGTGTTCAAGATTAGAAGCTAAAGGTTCTAGTGTAACGAACGTAAACTCAGCCAAGTAGCTTCGATTTGGGGAAGCACTTAATCTCTAATTGCATAGGAAGCGTTGCACCACCAAGCGTCACGGCAAATCGAAACTGGTTATCCAGCCTTCCTAAACTGCATTGCCAATCTGTTGAAGTATTGTCATTTTCAGCAGCATCCAACCCTACACCGTTATGGACAATGATTCCTCCATGTAACTCTGGTCGTAAACCCGACGAATGAACTGGCAGCGTTTGTTGAGTTAGATTGGAAAAATCGAACGAAAAACTTTTCAATGATGTGGCCAACCCCTTACCTGTCGCTTTGATGTACGACTCTTTCAGTGCCCACAAATCAAAAAAACGTTCTCTTTGAGATACCTCATCCAGCTCGAGTAAATCGTTAATCTCAAATTCCGAAAAGTAATGCTTCATGATCGCCGCGATGTTGGTCGAACTTCTTGCATGTTCTATATCCACCCCAAGCTGTAGTGGTTGCCCTTTCGTTCGGCAGACAGCAATCAGTAAATGATCTTGACTGTGGCTAATATTGAAATTCAGTCCGGTTTTGTGTTGCTGCTCTGCAATCAAGCTTGGTTTGCCTTTTTCACCATACTCAAATCGCCACTCTTCAGCCGTCAAATCAGAGTAGATCGACAGAACCTCTCGTAAGTAGTTACGAACATAGAGCGCTTGGATCTGAGATGAAGGCATTCGATAACGCTCAACCTTAGCGACTTCATCGTCGGTCAGTTTCTGTTTAAGGCACGACACATGATCAGTACCTTCATCCAAATTGCTTAGAGAACAAAGCCACAAATCAACGACTGGTGTTTCCATCTTTTGAGCACTCACTTCTTAAAAATCACTATTCATAAAGCCATCAATAAAACATCAAAACGAACAAATTTAACTCACCTATATTTTGAGAGAAACATAGAGAATTTGGGCAGGAAACACCCTTCATATGCGGACTTAAAACTAATTTTTCAAATAATAACAAATTAAAACACAGATCACACTTAGCCTTACGGAACAGGCATCTATTAAATGTTACTTACAAAAATCTGACATAGATCTCACCAAGTCAAAAAATAGAGCATAAACACTAAAAAACCACTCATATCCATTAATTATCAATAAGTTAATTGCATTAAAAATACAAAAAATAAAAGTTCAGTAAAATCATCTGGTCTGAACAGATCATAGTGGCCTCTGGGAGCATTGTATCGGCCACTCACCTCGGGTAGCCTGCTCAACCATTAAACAAATTCACACGTTTTTATTGCGGATACCTGCTTTGCATAAAGCAGTACTTTGGACAGGATTTAAATGGACATTAACCTCACATTCGAATACCCCCTTCACGCATTAAACACGTTCTCAACGTCTGCAAGTCAATGAACTTCGCACCCCCTATTTCAGTCAGGTGGCCAACTTTCGGCAGCCTTACTCTTCAGCTGCGTTTGCCCAAATCTGTTTCAGATTTATTTTCGATTCAATTAAAAGCGCAGCCTCAAAACACGACATCGCCCTCAGTGATTTCAAGTGGAGACTCATAATGAGCCAACCCGAAAAAAATACACCGGAATCAGTCGACGACACTCGACTTAATAAACGTCTTAAAGACATGCCTATTGCTATCGTTGGTATGGCAAGCATGTTTGCGAACTCTCGCTACCTAAACAAATTCTGGGATTTGATCAGCGAAAAGATCGATGCAATTACCGAAGTGCCTGATACACACTGGCGCCCAGAAGATTACTACGATTCAGATCGTACTACGCCAGACAAATCTTACTGTAAGCGCGGTGGCTTCATCCCAGAAGTTGACTTCAACCCTATGGAATTCGGCCTTCCGCCAAATATCCTAGAACTGACTGATACGTCACAGCTGCTATCTCTGATCGTGGCAAAAGAAGTACTTGAAGATGCGAAACTTCCTGAAGGTTACGATCGCGATAAGATCGGTATTACACTCGGTGTAGGCGGTGGTCAGAAGATCGCTCAAAGCTTGAATGCTCGTCTTCAATACCCTGTTTTGAAAAAAGTCTTCAAGAGCAGTGGCATCAACGACGAAGACAGCGAAATGCTGATCAAAAAATTCCAAGACCAATACATCCACTGGGAAGAGAACTCATTCCCTGGTTCATTAGGTAACGTAATTTCAGGTCGTATTGCTAACCGCTTTGACCTTGGTGGCATCAACTGTGTAGTAGATGCTGCGTGTGCAGGTTCTCTAGCCGCAATGCGCATGGCACTGAGCGAGCTGGTTGAAGGCCGCAGTGAAATGATGATCACTGGTGGTGTGTGTACTGATAACTCACCAACCATGTACATGAGCTTCTCTAAAACCCCAGCATTCACTACAAACGAAACCATTCAACCTTTCGACATCGATTCAAAAGGCATGATGATTGGTGAAGGCATCGGCATGGTTGCTCTTAAGCGCCTTGAAGATGCTGAACGTGACGGCGACAGAATCTACTCAGTGATTAAAGGTGTCGGTTCTTCTTCGGATGGTAAGTTCAAGAGTATTTACGCGCCTCGCCCTGAAGGACAAGCAAAAGCACTCAAACGTGCTTATGATGATGCAGGTTTCGCACCGCACACGCTTGGCCTACTAGAAGCGCACGGCACAGGTACTGCAGCAGGCGATGTTGCTGAATTTGGTGGCTTAAACTCGGTATTCAGTGAGAACAATGAAGAGAAGCAACACATTGCGTTAGGCTCTGTGAAATCTCAAATTGGTCACACTAAATCAACCGCGGGTACTGCAGGTTTAATCAAAGCTGCCTTAGCACTGCACCACAAAGTACTGCCGCCAACGATTAACGTATCGGCTCCGAATCCTAAACTGGATATCGAAAACTCGCCGTTCTACCTAAACACACAAACGCGCCCTTGGATGAAACGTGTCGACGGCACACCACGCCGTGCAGGTATCAGCTCATTCGGTTTTGGTGGCACTAACTTCCACGTGGTATTGGAAGAGTACACACCAGAGCACACTCGCGGTGACAAATACCGTCAACGCCAAGTGCCGCAAACTCTGTTATTCAGCGCAGAATCTCGTCAAGCACTGATCAATGAACTTAAACAGGTTTCAACTCAAACTGCAGATGCAGCGTTCAAACTGGAAGCGCTTGCTGAGCAACACGCTCTACGCGAAGTTGACGCTAAGCACGCTCGTCTTGGTTTAGTTGTAACTGACCAAGCAGACCTTCAAGCGCAACTGACTCAAGCGATTCCTATGCTTGAGAGCCAAACCAAAGCACATTGGCAGATGCCAAACGGTACTAGCTACCGTGAGTCAGCACTGATTGCTGAAAACGGCACTAGTAAAGTAGCAGCGCTATTTGCAGGTCAAGGTTCGCAATATCTCAACATGGGTCGCGAGCTTGCTTGTCATTACCCAGAGATGCGCCAACAGCTTGCTCAAGCTGACCAAGTATTTGGTCAGCACAAGAAGACGGCTCTGTCCCAAATTCTATTCCCCATTCCAACCTTCACACCAGAAGCAACCAAAGCTCAAGAAGCGGTGTTAACCAACACGGCCAATGCGCAAAGTGCAATTGGTACTGTGTCTATGGGTCAGTTCGACATCATGACTCAAGCTGGCTTCAAAGCAGACATGGTTGCAGGCCACAGCTTTGGTGAACTAAGCGCACTATGTGCTTCGGGTGTTATCTCGCAAGACGATTACTACCAACTAGCTTTCGCTCGTGGCGATGCGATGGCGGCGACACCTGAACAAGGCGACAGCGGTACTATGTTTGCGGTCATTCTAGACGCAGACAAACTTCCAGCCGTTGAAAGCTGCATCAGCCAATTCGAAGGCGTGAGCATTGCCAACTACAACGCTCCGACTCAATTGGTTATTGCTGGTCCAACAGCAACCGTTCAGCAGGCAGCCCAAGCGCTAACTGAGCAAGGCTTCAAAGCAATTGCTCTGCCAGTATCTGGTGCTTTCCACACCCCGCTTGTTGCTCATGCTCAAAAGCCATTTGCAGCTGCAATTGATAAAGCTGCATTTAGCGCTCCAACGCTGCCGCTTTACTCAAACGCAACGGGCAAACTGCACAGCAAAGACGCTAAAGCGATTAAGAAAGCATTCAAACAACACATGCTGCAATCGGTTCGTTTCAGCGAGCAAATTGAAGCGATGTATGAAGCAGGCGCGCGCGTATTCGTTGAGTTCGGTCCGAAAAACATTCTTCAAAAGCTGGTTGAGAAAACACTGGCTGATAAGAACGAAGAACTTTACGCAATCAGCATCAACCCAAGCCCTAAAGGAGACAGTGACCAACAGCTTCGTTTAGCTGCGGTTCAACTGTGCGTGACAGGTGTTTCATTAGACAACATTGACCCTTACCAAGCTGACATTGCTGAACCTGCAAAGGCATCACCAATGAACATTAAGCTGAATGCAACCAACTACATCAGCCCTGCTACTCGTAAGAAAATGGATCAATCACTGGCTTCGGGCAACGTCACCGAAAAAACTGAGATTGTTGAAGTGAAAGTTGAAGTCGAGAAAATCGTGGAAAAAGAAGTGATCAAAACAGAAATCGTTGAAGTACATGTGCCTGCTCCTCAAGCTTCAAATGTTCAACAGTCAGCTGCTCCAGCACCAAGTGCACAAGTAGTAACAGCAGCTCAGCAGCCTCAAGTGGCGCAACCTGCACCAGCGACTATTCAACCAACAGCTTCAGTAACGGTTGATGAGTCTTCACTGCAATCATTCTTCAATGCTCAACAACAAGCAGCAGAAGTACATCAGCAGTTCCTTGCGATTCCTCAGCAATACGGTGACACGTTCAATACCCTAATGTCTGAGCAAGCGAAAATGGCAACAGTAGGCGTAGCAATTCCTGAGAATCTACAGCGTTCTATGGAGATGTTCCACCAGCACCAAGCTGAAACGCTAAAAGCGCACGCTCATTACCTAGAGATGCAAGCGCACAGCAACAACTCAGCACTTAACATGTTGACACAAGGTTCTGTCGAAACAGTACAACCAACCTTCGTTGCGTCTGTAAATGCTCAGCCAGCGATTCAAGCTCCAGCTACTCAAACTACTCCAGCAGCTATCGTCCAACAGCCTGTAGCTCAAGTACAAGCGACTCCTGTACAGGCTCAGTCTGTTCAAGCAGCACCAGTTCAAAATGCGGTAGCTCAGCAAGCTCCAGTCCAGAAAGCCGTTCCTGCACCACAAGTAGTCGCTCAAGCAGCAGCACCTGTTGCAGCTCAGCCTGTGCCAGTAAAAGCACAACCAGCTCCTGTGGCTGCACCAGTAGCAGTACAAACAGCCGATGCTGAAAAAGTGATGCTAGAAGTGGTCGCTGAGAAAACGGGTTACCCAACGGAAATGCTTGATCTAGAAATGGACATGGAAGCAGACCTTGGTATCGACTCAATCAAGCGTGTAGAGATCCTTGGTACCGTTCAAGACGAAATGCCGAACCTACCTGAGCTGAACCCTGAAGATCTAGCTGAGTGTCGTACTCTTGGTGAAATCGTCGAGTACATGAACAGTAAAAGCATGAACAGCAAGATGCCAGCATCAGCGCCTGTGGCAGCACAACCAAGCGCAACCGCTCCTGTTCAAGCCGCTAACGGTCTTGATGCGAAAGTCGTTCAACAAACCACGCTAGAAGTGGTTGCTGAGAAGACAGGTTACCCAACGGAAATGCTTGATCTAGAAATGGATATGGAAGCTGACCTTGGTATCGATTCAATCAAGCGTGTTGAGATTCTTGGTACGGTTCAAGATGAACTGCCTACTCTTCCAGAGCTAAACCCTGAAGACTTGGCTGAGTGTCGTACTCTTGGCGAAATCGTTGACTACATGAACAGCAAGCTTCCAGCTTCTGCTCCAGTGTCTTCACAAGTACCAGTAGTTACTCCGGCAACAGCTAGCAATGGTTTAGATGCGGCTGTCGTTCAAAAAACCATGTTAGAAGTAGTCGCAGAGAAAACGGGCTACCCGACTGAAATGCTAGACCTAGCAATGGACATGGAAGCTGACCTTGGTATCGACTCAATCAAGCGTGTTGAAATCCTAGGTACGGTACAAGACGAACTACCGACTCTTCCAGAGCTAAAACCTGAAGACTTAGCTGAATGTCGCACTCTAGGCGAAATTGTTGACTACATGAACAGTAAGCTTCCAGCTTCTGCTCCAGTAGCAGCTCAAGCATCTGCACCAGCGCAAGCAGTATCAAACGGTTTAAACGCAGAACAAGTTCAAAGCACAATGCTGAGCGTAGTAGCGGATAAAACTGGCTACCCAACAGAAATGCTCGACCTAGCAATGGACATGGAAGCAGACCTTGGCATCGACTCAATCAAACGTGTTGAGATCCTTGGAACAGTTCAAGATCAACTACCAACATTGCCAGAGCTAAACCCTGAAGACCTAGCTGAGTGTCGTACTCTGGGTGAAATTGTAGACTACATGAACAGCAAGCTAGCTCCGAATTCGGAAGCAGCGACAGTAGCTCCTGCTCCAGAAGCCGCTGTAGAAAGCACGAGCAACGACCTAAACCCTGCTCACGTTCAATCAACTATGATGGAAGTGGTTGCCGACAAAACAGGCTACCCAGCAGAAATGCTCGACCTAGCGATGGACATGGAAGCTGACCTTGGTATCGATTCGATTAAACGCGTTGAGATCTTGGGTACGGTTCAAGACCAGCTACCAACGCTGCCAGAGCTAAACCCTGAAGACTTAGCTGAGTGTCGTACTCTTGGTGAAATCGTTACCTACATGCAAAGCAAGCTATCCGTTGCTGCACCTGTAGCGACTGCTAAAGCTGAATCAGTAACGCCTATCGCAGAAACAGCGACAGCGGAACTTCCTCCACACAATGAGGTAGCGCTAAAAAAGCTACCAGCGGCAGATAAACTCGTCGATTGTTTCTCAAAAGACGCTTGTGTCGTGATCACAGATGATGGTCACAACGCCGGTGTTCTAGCAGAAAAGTTGACCGCTAACGGCATTCAAGTTGCTGTAGTGCGTAGTGCTCTTTCTGCCGCGTCACCTTTAAACAGTGAAATCGCAAGCTACACACTCAACAGCGTCGATGATGCTGGTGTGACTGCAGTTATTAACGACATCGAAGCAGACCTTAAAACCTCGAACAAAGTGATTGCTGGCTTCATTCACCTACAAGCTATCGTTGATGCTAAACAAAGCAACGAGCAAGCGGTTAACTTGAATGCAGACTCAAGAGCTTCACTGACGACAGCGTTCTTATTCGCCAAGCACCTAAATGGCCAACTGAATGCCGTTTCTGGTCGTAGCGTGTTCTTCACACTAAGCCGTATCGATGGTGGCTTTGGTTACCTAGATACTAAGCAATTAGCGAATGCAGAACTTAACCAAGCGGCTCTATCTGGTCTAACTAAGACACTGAGCCATGAATGGTCAAACGTATTCTGCCGTGCATTGGATGCTGACGCTTCTATTGATGCTCGTCACCTAGCTGAAGCTATCACAGGTGAACTGTTCGATATCGATACCAACACGGTTGAAATCGGCCTTAGCCATACGGAAAACGGTGAATCTGGTCGTGCAACACTGATTGCGACAACACCAGGCGCTGCACAAACTAAAAACACAGGCGCTCAACTCACCAAGAGCGACAAAGTTCTCGTGACGGGTGGCGCTAAAGGCGTGACGTTTGAATGTGCACTGACGCTTGCTAAGCAATGTAAATCTCATTTCGTTCTTGCAGGTCGTAGTAAGCATATTACTTCAGTTGAGCTACCTCAGTGGGCACAAGGTAAGCAAGAGAAAGAGCTAAAACCAGCGGCTATCGCTCACCTACAAGCAACAGGTGACAAACCAACGCCGAAGAAAGTAGATGCCTTGCTAAAACCTGTATTGAGCAGCCTTGAAATCAACGCAGCACTTGCCGCTTTCAATGAGATCGGCGCGAGCGCTGAATACCTAAGCCTAGATGTATCGAACCATGAGTCAGTAGCAAAAACACTGGCAAACTTCGAAGGCATCACAGGTCTTATCCACGGTGCAGGTGTACTGGCTGACAAGCATATTCAAGACAAAACGCTTGATGAACTGAACATGGTTTACGGCACCAAAGTGAGCGGACTAGAAGCGGTTCTTGGTGGTCTTGATAGCAGCAAGCTAAAACTGATTGCGATGTTCTCTTCGGCGGCGGGTTTCTACGGAAACACAGGCCAAAGCGATTACTCAATGTCCAACGAGATCCTGAACAAAGCGGCTCTACAGCTGTCTGCTCGTAACCCTCAAGCGAAAGTGATGAGCTTCAACTGGGGACCGTGGGACGGTGGCATGGTCAACGCAGCACTGAAACGTATGTTTACAGAGCGCGGTGTGTACGTAATTCCTCTTCAGGCGGGTGCAGAGCTATTTAGTTCTCAACTACTGAACGAAACTGGCATTCAACTGCTGGTTGGTACGAGCATGCAAGGTTCTGACAACAAGGAAGCTGCTGTAAAAAAGCTTAATGCGGAGTCTGTGCACCTTGCAGAGAGTCCGCTGAATACAAGCATTACTGTGACACGTCATCTTGATCCAAAGGCATTGCCTTTCATTCAAGATCACTGCATTGCCGGTAACCCAGTGTTACCGACAGTGTGTGCCATCCAATGGATGCGTGAAGTCGCAGAGCAACTGTTAGGGGTGAACGTTAGCGTTCACAACTACAAACTGCTGAAAGGTGTGATTTTTGATACTGATGAAGTGAAAGAGCTGAAACTGGTTCTTTCCTCTGATGCTAAATCAAAAGATCAGCTAAAAGCAGTAATCAGCTGCCAAGGACGACCACAGTATCAAGCTCAGTTGCAAGTTGCCTCTGTGCAAATGTCTGAAGATGTTCAACAAGCGTCGACAAAACGCTTTGAAGCCAGCACTTCAGCACCTGTAACAACGGCACAAGCTCTATACAGTGACGGCACTCTGTTTCATGGACCAAGATTGCAAGGTATTACCTCAGTTGAGCGCTTTGACGACTTAGGCTTATTGGCTCAGTGCCAGTTGCCTCAGATTGAAAACAGCGACTGCGGATCATTTATTCCTAAGCAAGGCTTTGGCGATAGCCAACCATTTGCTGAAGATTATCTGTTGCAAGCCATGTTGGTATGGGCTCGATTGAAATACGGCGCGGCAAGCCTACCGTCTGCAATCGGTGAGTTTGTGTGTTACGCACCGATGCACAATGGTGACCAAGGTTGGCTAGAACTGAGCGTGATAAAAAGCACGACTCGTTCACTGCAAGCTGATATCTCGCTTTACCACCAAGATGGTCGTTTAAGCGCAGTAATGAAAGGTGCCAAAGTCACCATCAGCAAGAGCTTAAATGACGCATTTTTGCCAAAATCTAGCTCAGCAGTGCCGAAGAAAGAAGCGACTAAGAACCCAGAAAAGGAGCAATTGTCATAGTGACTGTTCCTACTAATAAAGCGATGCCATTGCGCATCGCTCTTTTAGCTCAGCCAGCAAACGCGGCTGAGCTTTCTGCCGACTTATTTCCCTCGTTCCCAGAGATGATGACTGTTGTGGTTGATGGCAATTTTAATCAAGCACTTGCTCACGCCATCGAGACAGTCAATCAAGGTAATGTCGTTAAGCTCTGTTTGGATCATCACTCACCATCATTGTTGATGTTAAGTGCGCTGAATGCTGCTCAGAATAAGATTCACCCACACGCGAATTTGGCGAGCTTTGTAGATACAGCTACCGGAAATAGCATTCAGCTAGCTCTGGATATTGCACGCCGCCCCGCTTCAGATTTAAGTCATCAACAGCAACACTCTGACTTATCGGCTTCGCAGCAGTTTGATGAATTGTTGAATATAGTTAATGCGATATCGAGCCGTTCATTACCGAGCCATTCATTACCTAACCATTACTGGTTCACTGAGCCAAACAAAGCACGTGTTGCTGCGTTAACTTTCAGTGACGATAGCCCAAAAGCCACCAGCCTGATATTGACTCAAGCGACCGGTTTGCACGAGCCAAAGCCATTGCTATCCAGCGAGAGTTTGATGTTTGTGGTTTCTGGCTGCGAGCAAACTGAATTGGTTTCTCAGTTGGCCTCACTAAGAGCTGAGCTTAAATGCGTTAGTGATTCGGCAGACAGAGAACTTGCTATCGCCAGCTTGATGTATTCAAACCTAAGTCATTTCCAAAGCGCTCAACACAATGCTGACTGTGGTGCGAATATCGTGATTCAGGCGGCTTCAATCGATGCTGCACTGCAAGAGATCACAGCGCTAGAAAATGCGTTGCCAAAAATAATGGCTGACAATAGCCAATATAAGACTCCAGCAGGCAGTTGTTTCTCACCAAAGCCTCAAAGCAAAGGTGGCGTTGCATTTGTTTACCCTGGTGTTGGCACGGTTTATCCCGGTATGTTGCGCGATTTTCACCACCATTTCCCACAGTTATTTGCTCGTTTAGAACGTGAGGGTAACTTGAAAGAGATGCTGCAGGCAGAGAAAACCTACGCTGAAGATTCGCAAGAAATGTCGCTTAGTGAATTGGCAATTGCCGGTGTAGGCAGTAGTTACCTGTTAACACAACTGCTATGTGATGAATTCAAAGTGCAGCCAGATTTCGCTTTGGGTTACTCCAAGGGTGAGGCTTCCATGTGGGCCAGCTTAAATGTTTGGAAAAACCCACATGCGCTGATTGAGATGACTCAAACTAGCCCTATTTTCACCACGGCAATTTCTGGCGAACTCACTGCAGTGCGTCAAGATTGGCAGCTGAACGGCGACGAAAGCATCCAATGGAACAGCTTTGTGGTTCGCAGTGATGCGCAAGCGATTGAGGCTCTGTTACCAGAGTTTCCACGCGCTTATCTCGCTATCATCCAAGGTGACACTTGCGTACTGGCAGGTTGTGAAAGCACATGTCGTGCATTGCTCAAAAAACTGGGTAAACGTGGCATTGCCGCGAATCGTGTTACCGCAATGCACACCACACCAGCATTGAGTCAGCATAGCCAAGTGCGTGAGTTTTACACTCAACCACTGTTCGACGAGTTGCCAAAGCATATCCGCTTTATCAGCGCAGCAGGTCTACCGACTGGCGCACCAATCAATATAGACAGCGACAGCATCGCCCTTTCGATTGCCGACACTTTCTGTTCGACGCTGGATTTCACCGCGTTGATCCAAAGTGCACGTCAACAAGGTGCGCGTCTGTTTGTCGAAGTGGGTGCCGATCGTCAAACCAGCACATTGATCGACAAGATCAATCGTAGCGACAACGTAGCAGACCAATACTGCACAATCGCTTCCAATGCCAAAGGCGGTGACGATGTTGTCACGCTCATCAAATGCATTGGTCAGCTCATTACTCATCAAATCCCATTGTCTGTCGAGCCTCTTATCCAAGGGCTAGAACAACAGATCACCGCCGCTAAGCAATTAAGTGGTGTGTCTCAAGGCAGCGCAGTGAATCATCAAGGAGAGCTAGTATGAGTTCTCAATCGAAACCATCTCAATATAAATATCAGGCTCAGAATAAGCAGCAAGTGAAGTGCAATAAGATCGCGATTGTCGGTATTGCTAACCAATACCCAGAAGCTGATACGCCAAAAGACTTTTGGCAAAACTTGCTGGATAAAAAAGATTCTCGAACCACATTAAGCGCTGAAAAATTAGGTGCTGAACCTGAAAGCTATCAGGGCGTGCAAGGTGAGTCAGACCGCTTTTACTGTGATAAAGGCGGCTACATCGAAAACTTCAATTTCGACAGCAATGGCTACCGCTTGACAGCAGAATCATTCAACGGTGTTGACCAAAGTTTCCTATGGGCTTTGGATACCAGTCGTAAGGCGTTAGTTGACGCCGGCATTGATTTAAATGCCGATGTTTTAGAGCGTACAGGCGTGATCATGGGTGCCCTTTCGTTCCCAACCACACGCTCGAACGACCTGTTTCTGCCGATGTATCACTCGGTCGTCGAAAAGGCACTACAAGCTAAATTGGCTAATGACCAGTTTTCACTGCTACCAACCAATGAAACCGCGCAAGACCTTAATCCGATCAATGGTGCTGCAGCACACAACGCCTCGAAGTTAGTGGCTGATGCGCTAGGTTTAGGCAACGTGCAACTTAGCCTAGATGCGGCATGTGCAAGCTCAGTGTATTCATTGAAGTTAGCGTGTGATTACTTGAACACGGGCAAAGCCGACATGATGTTGGCAGGCGCGGTATCCGGTGCTGACCCATTCTTTATCAACATGGGTTTCTCCATCTTCCACGCTTACCCTGACCACGGTGTTTCGGTTCCGTTTGATAGCAATAGTAAAGGTCTATTTGCTGGCGAAGGTGCCGGTGTTTTAGTCCTAAAACGTTTGGCTGATGCAGAGCGTGATGGCGACAACATCTACGCAGTCGTCAGTGGAATCGGCTTGTCGAACGATGGCCGTGGTCAGTTCGTATTAAGCCCAAATAGCAAAGGACAAGTCCAAGCCTTTGAACGCGCTTACGAAGCTTCTAACCTAACACCAGACAGCATCGAAGTAATTGAGTGTCACGCAACCGGCACACCGTTAGGTGACAAGGTTGAGCTAACCTCAATGGAACGTTTCTTTGCTGACAAACTGAATGGTTCTAACCCGCCATTGATTGGCTCTGCGAAGTCCAACCTCGGTCACTTACTGACTGCGGCGGGTATGCCGGGGATCATGAAGATGATTTTTGCGATGAAAGAAGGTGTTCTTCCGCCAAGTATTAATTTGGACAAGCCGCTATCGTCGCCAGAAGGTTTATTTGGCTCACAGACGCTACCAACGCAAGTTCAACCTTGGCCAAGTAAAGCGGGCAACTCAGAGCGCTGTTCGGGTGTTTCTGTATTTGGTTTCGGTGGTTGTAACGCACACTTACTGCTTGAAGCGTACTCAGATAAGAGTCATGTAAACCAGACTCTAGAGTCGGCATCTCCAAGCCTACAGCCGTCTAATTTAAGCATTACTGGCCTAGCGTCTCACTTCGGTTCTCTGCAAAGCATCAACGCGCTGAGCACTGCGATTGAAACCAACAACGATGCTTTCATTGCTTTGCCTAAGAAGCGCTGGAAAGGTTTAGACCAACATCCAGAACTGCTGAATCAGTTTGGTTTACACGGCATTCCAAACGGGGCTTACATCGATCAATTCGACCTCGATTTCCTACGCTTCAAAGTACCGCCGAATGAAGATGACCGTTTGATCTCTCAGCAGTTGCTACTGATGAAAGTTGCAGACGAAGCGATCAAAGATGCCAAGCTTGTGGCAGGCCAAAAGGTTGCAGTACTGGTAGCGATGGAAACTGAGCTTGAGATGCACCAATTCCGTGGACGCGTAAACCTGCATAGCCAATTGGCTGACAGCTTTGCCAACATGGGTATTGAGCTAACACAAGACGAATACCAATCGCTAGAAACCATCGCGATGGACAGTGTGATGGACGCAGCCAAACTGAACCAATACACCAGTTTCATCGGCAATATCATGGCTTCGCGCATCTCTTCATTATGGGACTTTAATGGCCCTGCCTTTACGATTTCAGCCGCTGAACAGTCAGTTGCTCGTTGTGTCGATGTCGCGCAAAACCTGATGTCGCAAGAATCCATGGATGCAGTCGTGATTGCAGCCGTCGACCTAAGCGGCAGTGCGGAACATGTGATTCTGAAGAACAGCGTGAGCCCAGTGTCGCTTGATCCAAAATTCGGACAACCGCAAGACGGCAGTTGGAATGTGGGCGAAGGCGCAGGTGCAATTGTTCTTGTGGAAGAAGGTCGAGTAGCGAGCAACCAAGACACAGCTTACGGCAGCATTAATGCATTGGCCTTTGGTTCAAGCGAGCGTAGCAACGCCGTTGCTGATGAGTTACTGACTCAAGCAGGCATCGGCTCGAACGATGTATCTCTGCTTGAGCTTAACCATGCACCAGAGTCTTCATCACACGAGCTTGTATCTCTCAATCTAGGTGTAACCAAGACCACTCAAGCAAGTCTACGTGTTGGTCACTGCTCTGCAGCTTCTGGCATGGCAAGCCTGCTACACGGTCTCCTCAACCTGAACCTTGAGTCTCTGAATCCAAATATCAGCTCTAAGAGCGCGATTGTTGCCAACATCAGCGAAGGACAATGTTCACAGCTGCTACTAAGCCAGTCGAGTGTTGAATCTCAGTCACTTTCCGTTCGTTTAAGCAATGAACTGGCGAGCGATGCTAAACGTCAATTGGTTAAGCAAGTGACTCTTGGTGGTCGCGATATCTATCAACATATTGCCCAAACCCCAGTGACTAACTTGGCAACGATTCAGCAGAAAGCTTCTGGCAAACGAGCAGCAAAAGTGGCGTCGATTCCAACGACAGCAAACATCAAAGCAGCCCTTGCGCAAAAAGAGTTAGAGAAGAAGGCATTAGCGCAGAACGCGGTAGAGCCAGTCATCGAAACTCCTACATCAGTATCCCCTACTCTGGCGCCAACTCGCCACAGTCAGCTAACAGGTAACCACAGCAATATGACTCATGTCCTATCCGCTAAAAATGGCGTATCAAATATCGACGCTAATACGGATGCAGCATCACAGCCGTCTGTAACACCACACAACCAAGCTTTTGCTCAAAATCAGCAAGCAGCTCAACAGGTACACAAAGCATTCCTGCACACTCGTGCCCAAGGCATGCAGATGGCTGATGCGCTATTAAAAGCACAGTTAAACGCACTTGCGACACCAGCACCAGTAAAACCTATCCGTAAACCATGTATCTGGGATTACGATGATCTGGTTGAATACGCTGAAGGCGACATCGCCAATGTATTTGGCCCTGACTACGCGATCATCGATAGCTACTCGCGCCGCGTTCGCCTACCAACCACAGACTACCTATTGGTATCTCGTGTAACCAAGCTCAACGCGACAGTGAATGAGTACAAGCCAAGCACTATGACCACAGAGTACGACATCCCAGTTGATGCGCCGTATCTTGTTGATGGTCAAATCCCTTGGGCAGTGGCGGTAGAATCAGGTCAGTGTGACCTCATGCTGATCAGCTACTTAGGCATTGATTTCGAAAACAAAGGCGAACGTGTTTATCGCCTGCTTGATTGTACGCTGACCTTCCTTGGCGACTTGCCTCGTGGTGGCGATACGCTGCGTTACGACATCTCAATCAACAGCTTTGCTCGCAATGGCGACACGCTACTGTTCTTCTTCTCGTACGAATGTTTCGTTGGCGACAAGATGATCCTGAAAATGGATAACGGTTGTGCAGGCTTCTTCACTGACGAAGAGCTGGCTGACGGCAAAGGTGTTATTCACACTGAAGATGAAATCAAGGCTCGTAAGCTTGCAACTAAGCAACGCTTCGACCCTATGTTGCACTGCCCTAAAACCCAGTTTAACCACCAAGAATTACGTCATCTACTGACTGCTAACATTGCAGAGTGTTTTGGCCCAACTCACCAATCTAATCGCCACCAGCCTTCTTTGTGCTTCAGCTCAGAGAAGTTCATGATGATCGAAAAGGTTAGCCGTGTTGAACCGCAAGGCGGCACGTGGGGACTTGGTCTGATTGAAGGTCACAAGCAGCTAGAGCCTGAGCACTGGTACTTCCCTTGTCACTTCAAAGATGACTCAGTAATGGCTGGTTCTTTGATGGCAGAAGGTTGTGGTCAACTGCTTCAGTTCTTCATGATGCACCTTGGCATGCACACGCTTGTTCAAAATGGGCGTTTCCAACCGCTTGAAAATGCCCCTCAACAAGTACGCTGTCGTGGTCAAGTTCTACCACAATCGGCAGAACTGACTTACCGCATGGAAGTGACTGAGATTGGTCTAAGCCCTCGTCCATACGCGAAAGCCAACATCGATATCTTGCTCAACGGCAAAGTGATTGTTGATTTCCAAAACTTAGGTGTGATGATCAAAGAAGACGACGAATGTACTCGTTACCTGCCCTCTTTAGAAACAGCTGTCGCGACCCCTGTTATCGAAAACTTGGACAATGAAAGCTTGGGCCATACGCCAGCAGTGAACCAACAAGCTTCAGCCAATGCGCCATTGATGGCTCAAATTGAAGACCTAGAAACTGCACCAAACAAAGGTGTGATTCCACTTCAACACGTTGAAGCGCCGGTTACGCCAGATTACCCAAATCGCACACCCGATACGGTTCCGTTCACGCCTTACCACATGTTCGAATTCGCAACGGGCGATATCGAGAAATGTTTCGGCCCTGACTTCTCAATCTACCGTGGAATGATCCCACCACGTACTCCGTGTGGCGATCTACAGCTAACCACTCGTGTCGTAGAGATTGATGGCAAGCGTGGCGACTTCAAGAAGCCTTCATCGTGTATCGCAGAATACGAAGTGCCAGAAAATGCATGGTACTTTGATGAGAACAGCCACCACACATTGATGCCTTATTCGGTATTGATGGAGATTTCACTGCAGCCAAACGGCTTCATCTCTGGCTACATGGGCACCACTCTGGGCTTCCCAGGTGAAGAACTGTTTTTCCGTAACCTAGACGGCAGCGGCAAAATGCTGCGTAACGTCGACTTGCGTGGCAAAACGATCACCAACGATTCTCGCCTGCTTTCAACCGTAATGATGGGTACAAACATCGTACAGAGCTTTAGCTTCGAACTGAGCACTGACGGCGTGCCATTCTACGAAGGTACAGCGGTATTTGGTTACTTCAAAGGCGCAGCACTGAAAGACCAACTGGGTTTGGACAACGGTAAGGTGACTCATCCTTGGCACGTTGATAACAACCGCACGCCGGATGTAAACATCAACCTGCTAGACAAAACGACGCGTTACTTCAATGCACCTGTCTCGTCTACTGGTGAAGTACAAGAGCACTACAAATTGGCCGGCGGTCGTTTGAACTTTATAGATACCGTGCAGATCACTAGCGATGGTGGTAAAGACGGTCTTGGTTACCTATACGCTGAGCGTACGATTGACCCAAGTGATTGGTTCTTCCAATTCCACTTCCATCAAGATCCTGTAATGCCAGGTTCTCTAGGTGTCGAAGCGATCATCGAGCTGATGCAAACCTATGCGCTAAACAAAGATCTTGGCGCTGACTTCCGCAATCCAAAGTTCGGTCAAATCCAATCTGAAGTGAAATGGAAATACCGTGGTCAGATTAACCCTCTGAACAAACAGATGTCTCTCGATGTACATATCACAGCGGTTAAAGACGAAGACGGCAAACGCACCATCGTTGGTGACGCAAACCTGAGCAAAGATGGTCTGCGTATTTACGAAGTGAAAGACATCGCCATTTGTATCGAAGAAGCATAAGCCTGACACGGAACTAGGAAAGAAATAATTATGACAACTCAAACTACTATCAATAACGAAAAGCTATCTCCGTGGCCTTGGCAGATTGAAGAGAAAACAACTCATTTTGATAGCGCGGCAATGTCGACAATCTTGAAAGATTTAAGCCTTGCTTGTTACGTAGTGAGCCACCCAGAAAAAGGCTTAGGCGTCAGCCAACAAGCTGAAATTACATCGGGTGATTCAGCAAGTGCAGCGAACAGCCAACCTGTTAGCGCATTTGCTCCTGCACTCGGTACACAAAGCTTGGGCGACGAAGAGTTTCGTCGCTGTCATGGCGTAAAATACGCGTACTACGCAGGCGCAATGGCCAACGGCATCTCATCTGAAGAGCTTGTAATTGCGCTTGGTCAGGCAGGCATTCTTTGTTCATTTGGCGCGGCAGGCTTAATCCCGTCTCGCGTTGAGCAAGCGATCAACCGTATTCAAGCAGCGCTACCAAACGGCCCTTACGCGTTTAACCTGATTCACAGCCCAAGTGAACCTGCACTAGAGCGCGGCAGTGTAGAGCTGTTTTTGAAGCACAAAGTGAAAACGGTTGAGGCTTCAGCCTTCTTAGGTTTAACACCGCAAATTGTTCACTATCGTGCTGCTGGTCTAAGCCGTGATGCAAAAGGCGAAATCCAGATTGGCAACAAAGTCATCGCAAAAGTGAGCCGTACTGAAGTCGCAAGCAAGTTCATGCAGCCTGCTCCTGTGAAAATGCTGCAAGCTTTGGTTGATGAAGGTCGAATCACAGCAGAACAGATGGAGCTAGCACAGTTGGTTCCAATGGCGGATGACATTACTGCAGAAGCGGATTCTGGTGGTCACACCGATAACCGCCCTCTAGTTACCCTGTTACCAACGATTCTTGCGTTGAAAGAACAGATCCAAGCTCAGTACCAATTCAAAACACCGCTGCGTGTTGGTTGTGGTGGTGGCGTCGGCACGCCTGACGCAGCTCTAGCAACGTTTAACATGGGCGCGGCATACATTGTTACTGGTTCTATTAACCAAGCCTGTGTTGAAGCTGGCGCGAGCGAACACACACGTAAGCTGCTTTCGACAACTGAAATGGCTGACGTGACTATGGCTCCGGCAGCAGACATGTTCGAAATGGGCGTGAAGCTGCAAGTGGTTAAGCGCGGTACCTTGTTCCCAATGCGTGCAAACAAGCTTTACGAGATCTACACACGCTACGACTCCATTGAAGCGATTCCAGTTGAAGAACGTCAAAAGCTAGAGAAGCAGGTATTCCGTTCAACATTGGATGACATCTGGGCAGGTACTGTTGCTCACTTTAACGAGCGCGACCCTAAACAGATCGAACGCGCTGAAGGCAACCCGAAGCGTAAAATGGCGTTGATTTTCCGCTGGTACTTGGGGCTTTCTAGCCGCTGGTCAAACACGGGCGAACAAGGTCGTGAAATGGATTATCAAGTATGGGCTGGCCCTGCACTTGGCGCATTCAACGCGTGGGCAAAAGACAGCTACCTAGATGATTACCAGCAGCGTAATGCGGTCGACCTTGCTAAGCACCTGATGCACGGTGCGGCTTACTTAGCACGTGTTAACCTGCTGACTTCGCAAGGCATCAAGCTTGATCCAGAACTAGCACGATGGAAGCCAACTCAAAGAATGGCGTAAATGACCTAAATGGACTGGTTGACGAGTAACTAATTACTCAGCGACAGGAAACAAAAAAGCGACCTTAACGGGTCGCTTTTCTTTTGGTTGTTCTTGCCAGGCTCGCTACAAAATTAAGACTTCTGCATACGCTTTTTCAAGCGCGCTAAATCAATTGCACTTGAGCGTACAGTAAGCTTGATGCATTCGTAGTCGTACTCTTCTTTTACCACACTCATGTTTGAGCGAATCTCACCAATGATGCCTTGTCCAGAATAAGGAATCGTGATCTCTTCTTCGATCATGCCTTGTTCAGCCACACCCACAATGTACTTGTGTAGTTTGGTGATATCGAGCGGGTCACGAGTCGAGGTCAGCATTGCATCTGGGAATTCTTCAATCAGCTCTAACTGTTCTTCTTCGCTCAATCTATCGCACTTGTTCAGTACCAATAGTTTTTCGCTGCCTTCAACGCCCACTTGCGCTAATACTTCGTGTACCACATCAAGCTGTGCGCGG
Source organism: Vibrio sp. 10N.261.52.C11 (assembly GCF_041471405.1). Taxonomy (NCBI): domain Bacteria; kingdom Pseudomonadati; phylum Pseudomonadota; class Gammaproteobacteria; order Vibrionales; family Vibrionaceae; genus Vibrio; species Vibrio sp. 10N.261.52.C11. The sequence continues at coordinate 35,380 of NZ_JBFROI010000026.1, read as the reverse complement.
AATGAAACATCAGAAGCATCAACCACATAAAGCAGTAATGAAGCATCATGCGCTTCTGCTAGTGTTGAGTGGAATGAAGCAACCAGATCGTGTGGCAGTTTCTTGATGAAACCCACCGTATCTGACACTAAGATACGCGGCTGAGTGATCGGCTGAAGTGCACGAACCGTGGTATCTAAGGTCGCGAATAGCTTATCTTCACCGCTCACTTCGGTTGCGGTCATAGCGCGCATCATCGAAGATTTACCCGCGTTGGTGTAGCCAACCAGAGCAACAGTGAAAAGCTCCGAACGCTGAGTGCGTCGGTTCTTCATTTCGTCTTGTACGCTAACCAGCTCACGCTTAAGTGCAGCAATTTGGTCACGTACTTTACGGCGGTCTAGCTCTAGTGAAGTTTCACCTGCACCCTGACCCATTTGACGCTCTTTATCACCGTCGGCCGTCTCACGCAGTCGAGGCACTAGGTAGTTTAGTCGAGCGATTTCAACTTGCAGACGTGCGGTACGAGTACGAGCATGACGGCTGAAGATCTCAATGATGATACCAGTACGGTCAAACACCTCGACACCCAAGTGAGCTTCTACATTACGCAGTTGAGATGGGCTCAAATCACAGTCGAATACCACTACGTCAGCAGTACCAAACTCCACGTCTTCAGATGGAAGATCATCAAAATCTAACTCATCGATACCAGCACGAAAATCAAAAGACTCATCGATAAAATCTTCATCTTCGGCTTCTTCAATCGAACCTTGGTAACCGGTTAAGTGTGCAATTTCTGCAAGCTTACCTGCGCCCAACACGTTTTGTCGTTGTGTTGAACTGTGGTGCTGTGATTGTGTACCGACCACTTTAAACCCTAGGGTTGTTACTAAGCGAGCAAGTTCGGCAAGAGACTCTTTTGCTTCGTCACCTTTGAAGTCCGGTGTCGTAATAGAAATAAGTAAAGCGTTACTAGCTGAGGGTTTTGCTGTTAGTTTCATGTATTCTTCTGTTTATGCACTAATGTGCAACCTAGTATTTGGTCTAAAGTAGCGCGATCCTACGCTGTTCTCGGTCAGCTTTATAGAGCTAACGGAGGCTAATTAGCGATATTATTGCAGTTAATCCATTTATCTCGTTTATCCCTCTGTTTTCGTGAGGAAATAAAACAGGCTAAAACACAAAAAAGACAGCATCACGTTACTTATTAGTAATTAGTGATACTGCCTTTGCTTAAGCTTAGACTCTCATTGAGCTACTGTCTCAAAAACTAAAAATCAATTCTCGCTTCAGTCTGAGCATCAAAGAATACCGCCTTTGATAAGTCAAAATGCAGCGGCGCCATTTGCCCAACTGACACTTCAAATTCTGGCGACAAGCGACATGCCACTTCTTGGTCGTTCACTTTCACCATCGCAATCGTATCTGGCCCTGTTGGTTCTAGCACTTCTAACTGCAAGTCTAGCTTGGTCGTTGCCGACACATCTTCACTTTCCTGCTCGGTAATATGTTCAGGGCGCAGGCCAATCACCACTTCTTTGCCATCTTGCTCACGCATGCTTTGTGGTAATCGAATGTGGTGCTCTTGCTCAGCTGTACCCGTTACTTTGATGATCGGATTCTGCTCATCATCCAAGTCCACCATGGTCTTAATGAAGTTCATTGATGGTGAGCCCATAAAGCCAGCCACAAACATATTGTTGGGTTTGGTGTAGATCTCTTGCGGTGTGCCGAGCTGCTGCAGCTCGCCATCTTTCATTACTGCGATGCGATCAGCCAGTGTCATTGCCTCGATCTGATCATGGGTTACATAAACGATCGTGGTATTGAGCTTCTGGTGCAAGCGCTTAATCTGATGACGCATCTCAACACGTAGCTTGGCATCCAAGTTCGAAAGCGGCTCATCAAACAGATACAGCTTAGGACGACGAGCTAGAGCGCGTCCCATCGCGACACGTTGACGCTGGCCACCAGAAAGCTGCGATGGTTTACGATCAAGCAGTTGTTCGATTTGTAGCATTTCAGCGACGCGATTCACTTCTGCGTCGATTTCGTCTTGTGGCATCTTGCGGATCTTCAAGCCGAAGGCGATATTGCCGCGTACCGTCATGTTTGGGTAAAGTGCGTACGACTGGAATACCATCGCGATGTCGCGGTCTTTAGGTTCAACCTGGGCCACGTCAACACCATCAATCACGATTTCACCCGAGCTAATATTTTCTAGCCCAGCAATGGTGTTCATTAGGGTGGATTTTCCACACCCCGAAGGGCCGACAAGTATCAAGAACTCCCCCGAATCGATACTGATGTCGATGCCCTTTAACGTTTCGTTGTCCGCGTTGCGATAGGTTTTACGGATCTGTTTTAAATCTAATGTTGCCATGGGTAATTATCCTTTTACTGATCCTGCCGTTAGGCCACGAACAAAATATTTTCCTGCGAAGACATACACCAACAGCGTTGGCAGCGCGGCGATGATCGCGGCAGCCATATCAACGTTGTATTCTTTAACGCCCGTGCTGGTGTTGACTAAGTTATTTAATGCTACGGTGATTGGCTGAGTCTCTGAGCCGGAATACACCACCCCGAACAAGAAATCGTTCCAGATTGCGGTGAACTGCCAGATCACCGTCACCATGATGATAGGCGTAGAGATCGGTAATAAGATCTTGAAGAAAATGGTAAAGAAGCCTGCACCATCCAGTTTTGCTGCTTTGATCAATTCATCCGGAATCGAGATGTAGAAGTTACGGAAAAACAGAGTTGTAAACGCCATGCCGTAGATAACGTGCACAATCACCAAGCCGATGGTTGTGTTCGCTAGCCCCATCTTGCCGAGCATGGTTGCCATTGGTAGTAGCACCACTTGGAACGGAATGAAGCAACCAAACAACAGTAAGCTGAAGAACAGATTCGAGCCTCGGAATTGCCATTTCGTCACTACATAACCATTGAATGCACCGAGCAATGTTGAAATCGCAACCGCAGGAATCACCATTTGGAACGAGTTCCAGAAGTAGCCTTTGATGCCTTCACATTTCACGCCCGTACAGGCGGTATCCCACGCTTTATACCAAGCATCAAACACCCACTCTTTCGGCAAACTCATCAAGTTACCCGCCTTAATGTCTGGCAAAGTTTTGAATGAGGTCAGTACCATTACGAACAGTGGCATTAAATAAACTAAGCAGAAGAAAAGCAGTGCTGAATAGATAAATATTCGAGCAAAATTGATGTTATTCATCATGACTTTTTCTCCCTAAGTTCAGAGTAAAGATAAGGCACGAGAATCGCTAAGATACCAGCAAGCATCATCATGGCACTGGCAGCACCAAGGCCGATTTGTCCACGCGTAAATGAGTGTGCGTACATGAATAGCGCAGGAAGATCCGATGAATAACCTGGGCCACCCGCTGTCATCGCGGTCACAAGGTCGAAACTCTTAATCGCAATGTGTGAGGTGATGATCACCGCGCTGAAAACCACAGGGCGCAAGCAAGGTAGAATGATTTTCAGATAAATAGTGGGTAAGCTTGCCCCATCAATTTGAGCGGCTTTGATGATTGAAGAATCAATGCCACGAAGGCCGGCTAAGAACATCGCCATCACGAAGCCTGACGACTGCCAAAGTGCTGCGATAACCAAGGTATAGACCGACATTTCAGAGTCGACTAACCAATCGAATTTGAAGTCGGTAAAGCCCCAATCTTGCATCAGTTTTTCAATGCCAAGACCCGGATTGAGAATCCATTTCCAAGCGGTACCCGTCACGATGAATGACAAGGCCATTGGGTATAAATAAATGGTACGAATCGCGCCTTCTTGACGGATGTTCTGGTCAAGCAATACCGCCAAACCCACACCCAACAAGATAGCAATCGCCATGAACAGAAAACCAAACACACCGAGGTTGGTGATTGAGGTGATCCAGCGATCGTTGTCCATCAGCTTTTCATATTGAGCTAAACCAACAAAGTTGAAGCTCGGTAAAAATCGAGAATTCGTAAACGACAGCGCCGCCGTCCAGAATATATAGCCGTAGATACACACCACGGTCACTAACGCGGTCGGCGCCAGTACAATCTTGGGTAACCAATGTTGCAACCTGTCAGCAAAGCTAGGCTTGGGCGCAGGCTGGCTCCTTGTGGGTTTTGGAGTCGACTCAGTCAAAACATGCTCCATAACTTATCCTTGTTGCACAATCGAGCCAATGGCTTACCTTTCGGCACCACATCAGCATCACGCATATCAGAATTGGGAGTGAAGAGTAGATAGGCTCCCTACGAGCCTACCCACCCTGGGGGTTTGGTAAAGCAACACAACCCGTCACTCACGTGCGTTGTGTGTCGCTTATCAAGTTATATTAGATAGCCGCTTTCACAGCTTTCGCTAACTTAGCCGCCGCTTGTTTTGGATCGGCATCTTTTTCGTTGAAGAAGTTGGTTACCACGTCGTAAATCGCGCCTTGAGCGTAGCTTGTTGTCGCTAGGCCGTGAGCCATACTCGGAACAAGATCGCCAGATTTCGCACTCGCTTTGAAGGTTGCCATTGAATCCAACGCACATTGGTCGAACTTAGACATGTCCATATCTAGACGTACAGGGATAGAACCCTTGTTAAGGTTGAAGACTTCTTGGAAATCTTTGGTAAGAATGGTTTTCGCTAGGTCTTGCTGCGCTTTTTGGTTCTCTTTGTCACTCAGCTCAAAGAACGCAAAGCTATCGATGTTGAAAGTGAATTGGCCATCAGTGCCCGGTGCTGGTGCACAGATGTAATCTTTACCCGGTACTTTGCCTGCCGCAGTAAATTCACCTTTCGCCCAGTCACCCATGATCTGCATTGCCGCTTCGCCATTGATAACCATCGAAGTTGCTACGTTCCAATCACGACCCGGAGAGTTGCTGTCGATGTAATCACGCATCTTTTTGAACTTGGTGAACACTTCCACCATTTTGTCGCCAGATAACACGTCCATATCCAGATCAACGAACGCTTTGTTGTAATCTTCACTGCCTAGTACATCAAGTGCTACAGCTTCGAATACCGTAGCGTCTTGCCAAGGTTGACCACCGTGAGCCAGTGGAATGAAGCCAGCCGCTTTAATCTTGTCTGCGGCAACAAAGAACTCATCTAACGTAGTTGGAACCGTCACGCCTGATTTTTCTAAAACAACAGGGTTCGCCCAAAGCCAGTTAACACGGTGAACGTTGACAGGAACTGCGACATATTCGCCATCCCACTTCATCACTTTAGTGACCACTTCTGGCAGTAGCTCATCCCATTTTTCTTGTTTCGCAGTTGCATCGAGAGACGTTAGAAAACCTAAACCACCCCACTCTTGAATATCATGACCTTTAATCTGCGCCGCAGATGGAGGATTGCCCGACACTGCTCGAGTTTTCAAAACAGTCATCGCACTTTCACCGCCGCCACCAGCAACAGCGAAATCTTTCCAAGTATGGCCTTGTTCTTCAATCATCTCTTTCAGTACAGCTGCGGATTTCGCTTCGCCACCGGCAGTCCACCAGTGAAGCACTTCCACTTCACCAGCTTGAGAAAATGTTGAGGCAGCAAGAAGAGATAGAGTAAGTAGGGTTTTATTGATTTTCATTATTATCTTCCATGTTTTAGCGGACTCGACGTCCGGTTCAATACAGAGTCTACTTATTCTGATTTGTAAGATTGAAACAAAAGGTAAGCTCAATGTAACACAATTGTTACATTAAACTTCTAGGCCGCGTGGAATATAGACTTTAGCTTCTAAGCCGCCTTGAGGGGAGTTACGAATAATGAGATCTCCGCCGTGTCCGTGTAGGATGTTTCGACAGATTCCAAGCCCTAAACCGTGTCCTTGGTCGTCAGTGGCGAGCCTGAAGTAAGGTTCAAACACCAACTCTAACTTGTCTTCAGGAATACCTTTTCCGTGATCTTGAATAGTCACGATAACCCACACTGAATCACTGTTAATATCGACTTCAGCTGATGTCCCATATTTCACAGCGTTGTCGATAAGATTGGTCAGCACACGTTTAATGGCTAATGGTTTGGCGACTAACGGGTCAACCACAATGGGCTCAAACTCAACCAAGGTTTGATGTTGGTTGTGCAGTTCAATCACGGAGAGCATCATCTCATTGAGGTCGATAATGGCGTTGTTTTCGTGAAGGTCGGTATCTCTTACCGCTTGTAAAGCGCCCTTAACCATCATCTCAAGCTCATCCAAATCCTTATTGAACTTGTCTTTCTTTACTTCGCTTTCCAATAGCTCGGCTCGTAGTCTAAGCCGTGTTATTGGTGTCTTTAAATCATGTGAGATTGCAGAGAAAAGGTGCTCACGGTCGGCAACATAGCGACGAATCCGTTGCTGCATTCGATTAAACGCTCGGGTCGCCGTCACCAGCTCAGTAGCCCCCTCTTCGTTAAGTGGCGGCTGCTGAATATCCATACTCATCTCATTGGCCGCTCTTGCTAATTTTTTAAGAGGGCGTACTTGCCGACGAATCATCAAGTAAGTCAAAACCAAAAGAATGAGGGTCGAGGAAACTAAGAAGATCACCTGTTCTCTGCCGAGAATCGTATCGTCGAGTTTGACGTAAGGCGCAGGCAACAACGCGGCGATATACACCCATTCATGACTGGCTAATTCTATCTGAACAACCAGAATAGGAGGGTTAAGAGGTTCTAAGGTTAAAGTATGATGTGCCCACGATCGTGGGAGATCGCTCAAGTAGATGTCATTTTTAAGCAAACGAAGATGTTCAGGGCGAGAGAAATCAACCCGCACTGATTCGACTTTATTGAGCTTGCTACTCAAAACACTTTCTATAGCTTCAATCGAGGCGGTTTTTAAACGGGTATCAGGGATCGGTTCGACAATCAACGCCTCTTTATTGAAAGAGACGAAAAAGCGCGTACCGCCCATATTGCGGATCTGATCTAATACGATATGACGATATTTGACGGGTAGAGACTGAAAGAAAGTCACCGTCGAGGCAAACATATTGGCCATGCTTTCGGAGGCAGAACGAATCCCTTCCAACTCTTTGTGTTTGGATTCGCTATACCAAATAGACGTTGCGATACCCTGAGCAATCACCACGGCTAACAAGGTCAGTAACAATGTTCTGGCAACCAAAGAGTTTGGCTTTAACCGACTCAACCCGTTCATAGGAAATACTTCATTGCCGAGGTGCTCATTAACATCACTTGATTATCAGTGTTCATACTGAACAGGCACAGCGAGGATATAGCCATTACCGCGCATGGTTTTGATGTAGTGAGGATACTTGCCACTGTCGCCCAATCGGCTTCTCAGACGACTAAGCTGCACATCAATGCCTCGCTCAAAAGGCAACGCTTCACGGCCTCTGGTCGCGAATGAGATAGTGTCACGGTCGAGAACTTCGTTAGGGCGAGTTAAGAACAACATCAACAAAGAAAAGTCGCTGCCTGACAAGTCCATTTCTTCTGAATTTTCATTGTGGGAGATTCGATGCGCTAGTGTATCGAGCGTCCAATCACCAAAAATAATCTGCTTTGGCAGTGCATCACTTGGCTTGTCATCCACCACTTGAACACGGCGTAGTAGTGCTTTGATACGAGCCATTAATTGGCGCGGACTAAACGGCTTGGCAATGTAATCATCGGCACCAATTTCTAAACCAATAATTTGATCGGTTTCATCCGATACCGCTGTAAGCATGATGATTGGCACATTAGATTGCTTTCGAACTCGCTGACACAAGGTAAAACCATCGTCACCGGGGAGCATAACATCGAGCAGAATCAGGTCTGGATAACCTTGGCTTTGCAGGTGGGTTTCTAATTCAACACCGTCTCCAACAGAAGAGACATCGAAACCCGATTTTGTAAGGTACTCTTCCAGCAGCTCGCGGATTTCTTGATCATCATCCACCACGAGAATTCGAGTATTTGTTGGCATCGCCCAAACCTATTAAATTTACAACTTATTCACATAGTGTATAGGCTGGCCGATTGTTTGATTATTGACATGTTTGTAAAGTTAGAAGAACAAACAGATAAAGATCACAACTTAGTGACCTCTATCTGAATCTTTAGGGCTTAATCCGCTATTGGTTGGTTATGAAGAGCAGCTGATCTCCATGGCTTTACCCCACTCAGGAGGTAAAGCCGCAAGGTGCTCATAATCCGGGTGTTCCGCGTAAGGGTCTGCCAGTACCACCATCAAAGCATCAATGTCGCTGCTATCACCGCGCTCTGCTTTGTCTATCGCCAGTTGAGCTAGGTAGTTTCTGAGGATGAATTTCGGGTTTGCCTGCCTCATCTTTTCGCAGCGCTCTGCCACTGAGCTCTCTTCCAGTTCACAGCGTTGTAAGTAGTTATCTACCCACAGCTTTGCTGCCTCTCGGTCGATAACCAAATCAATCACTTCTTGCGGCTGCAAGGTATCCAAATTCGACAACGTTCTAAAAAATCTTGGGTAGTCGACTTTGTTTTGCGACATCAGCTCGAACATAGATTCAAACAAACGACTGTCACCTTCTTGTTTCGAAAGTAGCCCCAACTTACGACGCATCATCTGACTAAAGTAACCGTTCATTTGCGGTTCGTACTGCTCTAAAGCCGCCTCTAAGTCGGCCTTATCCACCAGCGGAGAAAGTGAGTGAGCCAGTGCCGACAGGTTCCAAAGCCCTATTCTTGGCTGCTGGTTAAAAGCATAACGACCTTGGTAATCCGAGTGATTACAGATCAATCTTGGGTCATATTCATCAAGAAACGCGAACGGACCATAATCGAAAGTTTGCCCGATGATCGACATGTTATCGGTGTTCATCACGCCATGAGCAAAACCATTCGCTTGCCACAACGCAATCATCTCCGCGGTACGGTCAACAATCTGATTAAACATAGCAGCGTAAGGTTTCTCTTCATCGAGACACTCAGGGAAGTGCCATTCAATGACTTTATCGGCCAGCAACTTATGCTCAGCCAACTGATTGGTATAAAACAGATGCTCAAAGTGACCGAAACGGATGTGTGATTCGGCAGCACGCACCAACAATGCGCCCCACTCTTGCTTCTCTCGATATACCGGTGTGTCGCTGGTCATCATAGCCAACGCGCGAGTGGTTGGGATATTGAGCCCTGCCATCGCTTCGCTACATAAGTACTCACGAACGGTTGATCGAATAACAGCGCGTCCATCGCCCATACGTGAATAGGGCGTTTTACCGGCACCTTTAAGGTGTAAATCGAACGTTTCGCCACTTTTCGCGACAATTTGAGCTAATAACAGCCCTCTTCCATCACCTAAATCAGGGTTATAAGCACCAAACTGATGGCCTGCGTATTTCATCGATAACGGAGAAAATTGCTCTGGTTCCACATTGCCAGACAAGGTATCTAGCAATTCTTCTGAAGCGCTCTCAAATGACGGAAAGCCAAGGTCAGTTGCAAGGGTTTGATTCCAGGCGAGCCATTGGACATTGCTTAACGGAGTTGGTTGGATTGGGGTATAGAACAGTCGAGGTAATGCAGTAAATCGATTGTTAAATGAAATAGAATCCCAGACAGACATGAGAGATACACTGTAGATAAAAGATAACTTAAGATTATCACAGTTTCGTAACAACTTCAGAAGTGCGATGGCGCTTGTTTATAGAGGTAAGGTGATAAACCATTCCACAGGAAGAAAGTGGTGACTAGGAGTAAATTACTGGGGGATGCTTGCTAGAAGAAGATGACTAAGAAAAAGTTAAGTGGCTAGCCTGATGAGAAAAGCCACATTTATAAGAGAAAGAGTTCTGACTTTGAAGACTTTTTAACAAGTGATTTCATAATAAAAACTAAAACTATAGAGCCATGAAGCTGACTACATTAGAGCAAGAATACCCACTAGAGAAAGGGTAGAGAAAATCCAAGTACGACTGATTACGCCAAAGTTACTGTGTTGAATCATTTCTTGATGCTGCATATGTCTCTCCTTGAGAACGTGATGGTGTAACTACAATATATCGGCTTTTCGCCAAAAGCAGCAAGCACATTAATATTAACCTTTTATGACAGCATCAAGAATATTCTGTAACCATTCACCTCTCTGATAAAACAGAAAGTTATGCTCGACTGGTCGTCGAAAGCAGTGCGCCAGCCCCAATAAAGACACCTCCAGTGACACGATTAAAGACCTTGGCTCGACCTTTCGCAAACAACCAATTTGACGACTTCGCCCCCAAGTAGGCATACACCAATAACCAAGACAATTCCATCACTGCGAAGGTAAAAGCAAACACGGTAAACTGTGGTAATAGCGCAATTGAGGGATCAATAAACTGTGGGAAAAGTGCAGTAAAAAACAAGATAGCTTTGGGGTTACTCGCGCCAACAATAAAGCCACTTAAGTAATGCTGCGCAGCGCTTTCTTTGACAGATTGAGCACCGCCTTGTTGATCCGATAACTTGTCATAATCTTGTTGGCTAGAGCGCAGAGACTTCCAACCGAGGAAGATCAGATAAGCTGCACCAGTCCATTTTATGACATTAAATACCACTTCAGACGAAGCAATAATTACCCCTAGCCCGGTAAACGATAAAGTTAAAATACCAGTAATCGCAGTTAAGCTCCCCAAGGCAGTAAATATCGATAATTTAAAGCCAGATTGCACACCTTTGGTCATGCACAATAAAGAACTTGGGCCTGGTGATGCCGTTAAAATTAGCACCGCTAATAAATAATAAATCCATGTATCAAAGCTCATCGTGAATCCTCCTTAACTCACTAAAACGACTAAATATTAAACACCAATATGTAATAAGCCCTCATATTAATCAACTAAATATTGCGCTTAACGTCTTCGATATAAATGCAAACATCTTTAATCTAGGCAATAAAAAACGCCATGCATTGCTGCATGGCGTTTAAATAAAAACGTTTCAAATCGAACGTCTTACTAGATGTCAGGTTCTAAGCTTACAGCCCTAAGATAGGGGCACTAACCTAATAATTGAAACCTAGTCTTTGTAGATAGAGAACTCATCAGCGCAAGCAACAAGCTGCTCACGAGTGATCATGAATACGCCATGACCACCGTTAGAGAATTCAATCCAAGTGAATGGAATCTCTGGGTACTGATCCATCATATGAACCATTGAGTTACCAACTTCACAGATAAGAATACCGTCGTCAGTTAGGTAGTCTGGTGCATTAGCTAAGATGCGACGAACCAATTTCAGACCGTCTGTACCCGCTGCTAGGCCAAGTTCTGGCTCGTGAGTAAACTCATCTGGCAGGCTGTTCATATCTTCTTCGTCCACGTAAGGTGGGTTAGATACGATCAGGTTGTATTTCTCTTTTGGCAAATCACGGAAAAGATCTGAACGGATTGGGAACACTTGCTGCTCCATGCCGTGATCTTGAACGTTCTGCTCTGCAACTTGCAATGCGTCAGTAGAGATATCAATCGCATCTACTTCAGCGTCTGGGAATGCGTGAGCACAAGCAATAGCGATACAACCACTACCCGTACACATATCCATGATGCGAGTTGGCTCTTCAGTTAACCAAGGTTGGAATTGAGCTTCGATCAGCTCACCAATTGGAGAACGAGGCACAAGAACGCGCTCATCAACGAAGAACTCAAGACCACAGAACCAAGCTTTGTTGGTTAGGTAAGCCGTTGGTGTACGATCATTAATACGCTTGATTACGCGCTCAACAATACGTAGACGTTCGCTGCTCGTTAGACGAGAGTTCATCACATGCGAAGGAACATCAATCGGCAGATAAAGAGTAGGTAAGATAAGTTGTACTGCCTCATCCCACGCGTTATCAGTGCCGTGACCATAAAATAGGCCCGCTGCGTTAAAGCGGCTAACAGTCCAACGAATCACATCTTGAAGCGTGTGTAGTTCTGATACCGCTTCTTCTACAAAAATCTTATCCAAAATTGTCTCCGAAAAGCGCTACAATACTGCTAATTACGTTTCTAATTAGAATTCATAACCTGATGAGCAAAAAAGACACCGACTTCGATGACGATTTCGCCCTGTTCAACGATGCAGTAAAGGGCGTTAAAAAGTTGCAACAGGATACCATAGTCCAGCAGCCAAAAAGAAATGCCAAGCAAAAAGAAATTACTCGAACGGCAAGACAAGCCAGTGATAGCGAGTTTTATTTCTCGGATGAGTTCATTCCGCATCTTAGCGAAGACGGTCCGACGCGTTATGCGCGTGATGATGTCTCTAAATATGAGGTCAAGCGCCTCCGTCGTGGTGTCTACGTGCCTGACGTGTATCTCGATATGCATGGTATGACTCAACAAGAAGCCAAACGTGAGCTTGGCGCGATGATTGCGCACTGCGTGAAAGAGAGCGTGGCGTGTGCCTGTGTTCAACACGGTATCGGTAAACACATCCTTAAACAGAAGGTGCCTTTGTGGTTAGCACAGCACCCAGACGTGATGGCTTTCCACCAAGCACCGTTAGAGTTTGGCGGCAATGGCGCGCTGTTAGTCTTGCTTTCGGTTCCTGAGAAGTAATTCTGGTTAACAAACTCTCTCTCACCAAAAAACAACAAAGGGCATCCCAATCATATTGAGATGCCCTTTCTAATTGTCTGCAACTTTGTCATCAAACAGAGCTCAACGAGCTTATGGATTGATGTTCCAAAGCAACTCACCTTTTTGTGTCTCAAGGTTGAAGTCGATACACGCTAGGCCCGAAGTGGGAAACATAGGCGGCGCCATGCCTGTTGCAAACTCTGCAGTTAGGTAGCCAACTAGAGGTAAATGAGAAACAAATAAAATGGTCTCTAGTTTTTCTACTTCAGTCATTGCTAAGGTCAAATCAAACACATCGTCGGACATTCCATAAGGCGTAATATCATCACAGGTTTCTACTTTCTTTCCAGAAAACGCCTGAGAGATCTCTAACCACGTTTCTTGTGCCCTTAAATATGGGCTCACCAGCACTTTATCGAATTGACTAATCCCCTGCTCATTTGCAGCTTGTGCCACGGCAAGAGAAGCCATTTTCCCGCGCTTGGTCAACGCTCTTTCTGCATCCGAGTTGGCAAAATGTTCTGCTTCACCGTGGCGCATAATGAATATTTTCATGTTCAATCCTGTCTTCGTAACATGTCGAAAGTCGATATATCCCATATATCAGCGAAACGCTACTTAGGTTTGGCTCTCAATCCAGAGAAACCGCAGTCAATATAAATAATTATATCAAGTCACTTGCCAAAGAGTTCGACTTTCTTAACAATCTTGTTAAAAGAAAATAAATTACTGATAAAAATCGATAAAAGTGATTTAGAAATCGCCAAAAAGCACTTCATATCCCAAAATATGATCACAAGGTTTGCACGCCGAATCATCGGGTACATAATTTAAAAACCACCTTCTCTGGAGATGCTCCTGTGCACTTAAGCCCAAATGATGAACATCAATACCGCTACATAACCTTAAATAACGGGTTACGTGTACTGTTAGTTCAGGATCAAAATGCTCAAAAAGCAGCAGCCGCATTAGCCGTCAATGTGGGGCATTTTGATGACCCTACAGACCGAGAGGGTTTAGCTCACTACTTAGAGCATATGCTATTTTTGGGAACTGAAAAGTATCCAAAGGTCGGAGAGTTCCAAAGTTTTATCAGCCAGCATGGCGGTAGCAACAACGCTTGGACAGGAACAGAGCACACCTGCTTCTTTTTTGATGTTGAATTGAATGCCTTTGAAACCGCACTCGATCGCTTCAGCCAATTTTTTACCGCTCCCCTTTTCAACGAAGAAGCGTTAGACAAAGAACGCCAAGCCGTTGACTCCGAATACAAGATGAAACTCAACGACGACTCACGACGCTTGTACCAAGTTACCAAAGAACTGGTGAATCACAATCACCCATTCTCGAAGTTTTCTGTCGGTAATATCGATACGTTGGGCGACAGAAACGGCGAGACGATTCGACAAGAGATTTTAGCTTTCCACCAGCAACAATACTCTGCTGACTTAATGACCCTGACACTGTCTGGCAATCAGTCGTTAGATGAGATGCAAAGCTGGGTTGAGGATCGCTTTAGCTCAATCACCAATCACAACCTACAAGGCAAAAAGGTTGAAGTTCCGATTGTCGGCGAGTTGAGCACAGGCGTACAAGTGCGTGTTGAGCCAATTAAAGAAGTACGCAAACTGATCTTAACCTTCCCTATGCCCAGTATGGACGAACACTACGGCGTTAAGCCATTGTCGTTCTTTGCCCATCTTTTAGGTTACGAAGGTGAAGGTAGTTTGATGATGCAACTCAAAGAGAAAGGCTGGATAACATCTCTCTCTGCAGGTGGTGGCGCGAGTGGCAGTAACTACCGTGATTTCACAGTCAGTTGCTCATTGACCATAGAAGGTTTAACCAAAACCGATAACATCATCCAAGCGATATTTCAGTACATCAAGTTAGTCGAACAACAAGGCATAGAAGAGTGGCGCTACCTAGAAAAACGCGCCGTTTTAGAGTCTGCTTTCCGCTTTCAAGAGCCAGCAAGACCGCTTGATGTCGTCAGCCACCTCGTCATCAACATGCAGCACTACCAAGAGCAAGATGTGGTGTATGGCGATTACAAAATGTCGCATTTCGATGACGAATTACAGCGTTCTTTGCTGCCTTACTTAACCGTAGACAACATGCGAGCGACCATTGTTGCTCAGGGATTCGAGTATGACAGGGAAGCGAAGTGGTACTTTACGCCCTACTCGGTCACACCTTTTAGCGCTGAACAAGTTCAATGCTTTACGTGCATTAACCCCGGTTGGCAGTTTGAACTCCCAAGCAAAAACCCGTTTATTTGCTACGATCTAGACCCGACTGAACTGGAAGGTGACGCTAAGTTCCCACAACTGTTAGAAGAGCTCGATGGCTTTAAGCTATGGCATCTGCAAGACCATCAATTCCGGGTGCCAAAAGGTGTGGTGTATGTTGCTATCGATAGCCCGCACTCAGTCGCTAGCCCAAGAAATATCGTTAAAACACGCTTGTGTGTAGAAATGTTCTTAGACTCACTCGAAAAAGATACGTATCAGGCTGAAATCGCCGGAATGGGCTACAACATGTACACCCATCAGGGCGGTGTAACGCTCACTCTGTCCGGGTTTAGCGAGAAACAGCCACAACTGCTCAATATGATTCTTGAACGTTTCCAAGCACGCGACTTTAGTCCAACACGCTTCGAAACCATCAAGCATCAATTGCTCAGAAACTGGAACAACGCGTCGCAAGATCGCCCTATTTCGCAGTTGTTTAATGCAATGACTGGGATACTTCAACCAAATAACCCGCCTTATTCCGTGTTAATTGAAGCCCTAGAAACGATAGAGGTCGATGAGCTCTCCTCTTTTGTTCAAGCAATCTTGGCGGAACTTCATGTTGAGATGTTTGTGTATGGCGACTGGAAAAAAGCCGATGCACACAAGATGGCTGAAACGCTAAAAGATGCACTGCGTGTTCAAGATCAGGCTTACGAAGAATCACTGCGTCCGCTCATCATGCTCGGTGAAAACGGCAGCTTCCAACGTGAAGTGGTGTGTAACCAAGATGATTCAGCAATTGTGGTTTATTACCAATGCCCTGATATTTCACCTAAAAATATCGCGCTGTATTCATTGGCAAACCATTTGATGTCGGCCACTTTCTTCCATGAGATACGAACCAAGCAGCAGCTAGGTTACATGGTCGGTACTGGCAATATGCCGCTCAACCGACACCCTGGTATTGTGTTGTATGTGCAATCACCGAATGCCGCCCCTGCTGACTTGTTAGCTTCAATAGATGAGTTCCTCAATGCCTTTTACATGGTGCTGTTGGAGCTTAACGACTATCAATGGCACAGCAGTAAGCGCGGTCTCTGGAATCAGATTTCGACACCAGATACGACTTTGCGAGGGCGAGCTCAGCGCTTATGGGTTGCGATAGGCAATAAGGATGTTGAGTTCAACCAGAGAGAGCGCGTATTGGAAGACCTTAAGGGGTTAACTCGCTCAGACATGATGCGTTTTGTGGTTAGCCAGCTAAAACCACGCACGGCAAATCGCCTGATTATGCATGCTCACGGTAATGCTCATAATGAGGAAGAGAAGCTGTCAGCAGGTGTTGAAATTGGCTCTATTGATGAGTTTCAGTTACGCCCGAAAGATACTGAGCTAGGCTGATAAAGCTGGAATGAAAATCATAAGGTTGATGTGAAAGCATCAACCTTTTTTATTGGATGCAGCCCAAAAGCAGATCTCCTATTACGCTCCTTCGTCGCTTTAGGAGATGACGGTAGTTTTGATTGACGTGTGTTTGACCACCTTTCTAATCAACGCAATAACTTACTTTTTATCTCTCAATCATCATTCCCGAGAAGGAGGAACGACTGAGTCGGGAATCTCATTCCTTTCACACTCGTTCATAAAACAGAAAAGCCCGCATCAATTGCTTGATACAGGCTTCTTAATCAATGAGTTAGAGAGTTACTTGTAGAAAGACTCACCCAATCCAGCACGTGTCAGTAGGCCATCACATGGCGCGAAACGATCACCGTACTTCTTAGCGAAATCGTTCATCATCTCAACCAGTGACTTAATGCCGATTTGATCCATATAACGGAACGGACCACCTAGGAATGGCGGGAAACCGATACCGAAAATCGCACCGATATCACCATCACGAGGGCTGCGGATAATGCCGTCGTCTAGACAACGAACCGCTTCGTTTAGCATAGGTAACACACAGCGCATCGCGATATCGTTATCGCTCAACTTAGGATCTGGTTGCAGCTTAAGCAGCTTGTAAACTGACTTATCCACTTCCTTCTTCTTGCCTTTGTAAGTGTAGAAACCTTTACCACTCTTGCGGCCTTTACGATTGTCATTCAAAAGAATATCGAACACATCAGGACCTTGGAAACGATCGCCAAGCTCATTCACTAAAATCGGAATGATCTTCGCACCGATATCAACACCCACCTCATCTAATAAAGTGATAGGACCAACCGGGAAACCGAAGTCCAATAACGTGCTGTCGAGCTTTTCAATCGGCTCGTTCGCTAGCAGTAAATGCGCTGCTTCGTTCATGTACGGAGCAAGAATACGGTTCACATAAAAACCAGCCGTGTCTTTCACAACAATCGGCGTTTTACCTTGCTTCTTCGCTAATGCAACAACCGTAGAAATCGTCTCTTCTGACGTAGTTTCATGAGGGATAACTTCTACTAGCGGCATTTTTTCGGCTGGGCTGAAGTAGTGAAGACCGACCACGTTTTCTGGTCGCTGCGCCTTCTCCGCAATCTTATGGATCGGCAATGAAGACGTATTCGTCGCGAAAATAGTCTCTGGCTTGGCATTGGCTTCGATGTCCGCAACCATTGACTGCTTAAGGTCGAGGTCTTCAAATACCGCTTCAATCACCACATCGGTGTGATTAAAGCTCGTAAAGTCGATACCACCAGACAGTTGAAGCATCTTACTTTCAAGGCCCGCTCGGCTCAGAATGCGACGCTTACGCTGCTTATCGAACAACTTGAAGTTGTAGTTAAGCGCGTTCAGTACACCTTCATTTGATACGTCTTTAATGCGTACAGGCACTTTCGCCTTAGCAACACTGACATGGCTGATGCCTGCGCCCATAAGACCACCGCCTAGCACACCAACACGCTTAACCGCTTTGGGTTCTGCGTCTGCGCCGTGTTCTTTTTTCATTTCCGTGGTTGCAAAGAAAATCGAACGAAGGGCTTTAGACTCTGAAGTCATAACCAGTTCTGAGAAACGCTTCGCTTCATACTGAAGACCTTTATCAAAGCCGTTCTCAAGGCCATAACGAATCACGTCTAAAATCGCATCCGCTGCTGGGTAATTGCCGCGTGTTTTCTGATTGGTCTTCTTAGAAGCTTGTTCAAAAATCACTTTACGACCAAGGCCGTTACGTGAAATCAGCTTTTCTTTGGTCGACGCTTGGCTTTTCGACGCAAGGCGCTTACCTTTTTTACTGCCCGTATTCTTTTCAACAAAGCTTTTAGCGACTTCAAGCAGGATAGTTTCAGGCACACAAGCATCGACAACACCGAGCGATTTCGCTTTCTTAGCGCGCAGTTGCTTACCCGTAAGGATTAGGTCAAGAGATGGCAACAAACCAATAAGGCGAGGTAGACGCTGTGTACCGCCAGAGCCTGGTAACAGACCTAACTGTACTTCTGGCAGACCAACGCGAGTCTTATCTGAATCGGTACATACACGGTAATCACACGCCAGTGCAAGCTCTAAACCACCACCTAAACATGGGCCGTGAATCGCTGCGACTACTGGGTACGGTAGTTCAGAAAGCGTTTGGAACATCTCCTGCCCTTGGCGAGCCAGAGACTGTGCTTCGTCAGCCGTTTTACACGCATCAAGCATTCTTACATCAGCACCAGCGATAAAGTTATCTGGCTTAAGAGAATGAACGATTAGGCCCTTAACTCGGCTTTGCTTTTCTTTGAGTTGCTCGAAGATGGCTTTCATTTCTTCAGCAAAAGCCGCTTGCAGCGTGTTCATTTTCTCGTTTGGTACATCAATCGCTAACCAAGCAATATCTTGCTCATCGATATTGAGAGTAAATGCTGTCGCTTTCTTTTTGGTTGATTCAGTCGCAGAGGTTGAATCTGGTTGAGCGACTGTTTCTTTTTTTGTTGTTGCATCAAGAGTCGTAGACATTATTCTACCTCCAAGATCATTGCTGCACCTAAACCACCAGCCGCACACGCTGTGTTCAGTGCCAAGCCGCCACCGCGACGTTTCAGTTCACGTAATGTTTGAGTCATCATGCGTGCGCCAGTCGCTGCAAACGGATGTCCGTAAGCAATCGAGCTACCCAGCACGTTGAACTTCTCCATATCAATCTCACCGATCGCTTTATCGCGGCCAAGATTCTTCTGTGCAAACTCATCGCTTGCGAACATTTTCACGTTAGCCAAAACTTGGGCAGCGAATGCTTCGTGCATTTCGATCAGTGTTAGGTCTGACAACTCTAAACCGGTGTTCTTTAATACTTGTGAGGTCGCGTAAGTCGGGCCCATCAGCATATCTGTTTCAACACCAATCGCTGAGAACGCATAACCACGAATATAACCAAGCACTTCTAAGCCTAGTTCTTTCGCTTTACCTTCGCGCATCAACATCACTGCTGCACCGCCATCGGTAAGAGGCGTAGCATTGGCTGCCGTTACACTGCCGTACTTTCTATCAAAAGCAGGACGCAGCTTAGCGTAACCTTCAACCGTTGAGTCGTGGCGAATGTTGTTGTCTTCCGCTAGATACTTTTTGTAAGGCGCCGGGAATGCAGTCATCACTTCGTCTTTAATCTTGCCTTCTTTCCATGCCTGAGAAGCCAAAGAGTGAGAACGGTGAGCAAGTGCGTCTTGAGCTTCGCGAGTAATACCATGCGTCTTAGCCATTTGCTCAGCCGTTTGTCCCATGGATAAACCGGTCGAGTACTCTGCAACTGCAGGTGGTACTGGCATCAAATCTTTTACGGAAAGCGTTTTAAGAATCTTCAGCTTTTGACCCATAGTTTTCGTTTTACTCAGCGCTAATAGATTTGCCGCTAACTTTTTCGAAACACCGATAGGCAATACAGAAGAAGAGTCCGCACCGCCCGCAATACCGATATCAATCGTGCCAGCCATAATGCTTTCGGTCACGTTAACTGCCGCTTGGAAGCTGGTCGCACATGCTCGTGTGACACTGTAGGCATCGGTATTGATGTTCATGCCTGTGCCCAACACGATTTCACGCGCAATGTTCGGCGCTTCTGGCATTTGCACTACTTGGCCGAACACAACTTGTTCGATAAGCGCAGGATCGACATCCGTTCTTGCAAGCATTTCGCTCACAACCATTTTGCCTAGGTCAACCGCAGGCACTTGGCTAAATTCTGTGCTCTGACGAGCAAATGGGGTTCGTAATCCAGCGACAACGGCAACACGTTCTCCAGAACGCGTTTTGACTTCCTGTTTGCCCATGGTTTCTCCTTAAAGTTAAGAGGTCTGACCTGAAGCATTGTAAAGAAGTTGTTAATTAAATCAAACGAGCGTTTAAATAAACGTGATACGAGTATCTCACTGTTTGAAAATATAACTGCGCATTCAGGCGAACCTTTTTGGGGGAAAGGTTGTCGTAAGAGACTAAACTATTGTAAGCAAAGACTGTTATCGCTGTGTAGGGAATGGTTTTCTTGAGGCAAAAAAAAAACCACACAAAGCTGTGTGGTCGGAATGTATATAAAGCAATTAACTTAGCGCCAATTGAAATAATCAGTTTCCTGATTAGGAGAAAGTAAAGTCAGCCTTCAAAAGGAAGTGTCGTCTTGCTCAACATGCTAGCCACGAATGACTAACTAGACGACAAGGTGTACTATAACGAGTTCGAGGCCTTAGATTTTGAAGTAGATCAATTTTAATGTGATTTTACGATTTCCTGCCGATCGTTAGCTCTAAAAATATAAAAACGAAGCACAACGTATAGAGGACAGCTATACGCAGAGCAATTATGGAGGCTCGTGTGTCAATAATAAAAATGTTTGGAAAGAAAACAGCCAAGCGTCCGGTCAACTCTGATATGGACAAACAAAGAAAATACGAAGCACTTGTGCGCGCCTATCATCGTGACCTCTTTCGCTACGCCTATTGGTTATGCAAAGACAAAAGCATTGCCGAAGACTTAGTTCAAGAAACTTGCCTTCGTGCATGGAAGTCACTCGATAGCCTTCAAGATGAAAAAGCCGCCAAATCTTGGCTGATTACCATCTTGAGACGCGAGAACGCTCGACGTTTTGAACGCAAACAGTTTGATCTGGTTGATATCGACGATCACGGTAACGATGCTAGTGTCAGTGATGACCCGCACCATCAGCATCAGTGGTTGCAAGCCCAGATCATGAAACTTGAAATTGATTACCGTGAACCTCTCTTCTTGCAAGTGATTGGTGGTTTTAGTGGTGATGAGATTGCCGATATTCTCGATCTCAACAAAAACACGGTGATGACACGTTTATTCAGAGCTCGAAATCAGTTGAAAGAGCTGTTGGATACAGAAGAGGCAGAGAGGGGGCAACATAATGGATGATTTGGAATTTCGTCGTCGTGTATTGTCGGAACCTAAACAACGTACACAAGATATTGTTGATGCGACCGCGAATAGCGAAGCCAATAGTAACTTCTTAGACGATGTACTAGCGCTTGATAAACAGATCCACTCTGCGATGAATGTGGATGTGCCAGACGATCTTGCTGATCGTATTCTGTTCAATCAGACCTCAAGCGAAGAAAGCAAAGTAGTAAGGCCAACGTTTGCGAGACGAGCAATGGCAATGGCCGCCTCAGTAGCATTCGTTGCAGGTTTATTAGTTGGCCAAGTGAATTGGGGAAATGCATTCGTTTCACCTGCGCAAGCTAGTTTAGTTGATACAGCGATGAAGCATGTTGTTGATGAGAAGAGCTTTGTTAGTAGCATCGATGAACAGGTTACATCGCAGCAGATCAACGCAAAAATGAACCCATTTGCTTTTCAGTTTGATGACGCTTTCCCTTACCATGTTTATTACCTAAACCACTGTGGCTTTGGTAAATCCAACGCAGTACATATGGTCTTCCAAGGCGCAAAAGGCAAAGTAACACTGTTTTTAACCGGTATTCCAACAGACAAACCTATCGATTTTGATGAAAAAGGCATGTCCGGCTCGGTAACACCCGTAGATGGCAGCAGCTTAATCCTTGTGGGTGAAAATGGTGAGGATGTTTCCAAAATCGCCGAAAAGCTGACAAAAATGATCAAACCAATGAGCTAATTCGCTCTTAAAGCCCCGTCACAAAAGGCCCAGCAATTATATTACTGATATTGCTGGGCTTTATTTATAAATAAACCACAGAACCATTCACACCACCAATATTTCTAGAGTTAAAACTCTAAAAAACAGCATTTCACACCATTTTCGTGCCAGATAGGCGTCATTTCCATAATTTTCCACTCAAAATTCCCAATGGTCGGATTTGTATATCGTATACTTGCGAATAGGATCAGCCACCATTGAGCAATTGCTCAAATTAATCGCCCTGTAGAGGCGGATATATAAAGGAATAAATGAATGACTACCAACAACACGCGTCTGTTTAAAAAGTCTCTTTTAGCAGTAACAATTACACTGGCGTCTTCGCAAGCGATGGCAGCAGGTTTCCAACTTAACGCACAATCAGCTACCGGCATCGGCCGTGCTTTCGCTGGTGATGCAGTAATCGCAGATAACGCGTCAGTAATGGCACGTAACCCTGCAGCAATGGCACTATTTGACAAAACTGAGCTTTCTCTTGGTTTTGAAACAATCACTTCAATGATTGAAGTGAAAGATACGAGCTATAATACGCTTGGTGGCGCAATGCCAGTCGATAGCGTTGATGATGTTGGTGATACTTCTGTAGCTCCAAACATTCACCTTATTGTTCCTGTTAACGAAAAATTTGCTTGGGGTGTGAACGCTTACTCTAATTTTGGTACAAAAACCGAGTTTTCAGATGACTACCTAGCTAGCGAATATGGCGGTTTAACAGATGTAATGAGCATCAACTTCGGTCTTGCAGGCTCTTACCGTCTAAACGATCAATGGAGCTTTGGTGCTGGTCTTGACCTGATCTACGGTGAAGGCACAATGAAGCGTACTGCTGGTGTCGGCTTTGGCCCAGCCGCAGGACAAAAACTACTTGACGTAGATGGTGCAACTGGTTGGGCTGTTGGCTTTAACGTAGGTACAGTTTACGAGCTAGATGAAAACAACCGTTTTGGTCTATCTTACCGTTACAGCCCTGAGTTCACCGCGGAAGATGACAACGGTCAAGAAATCACACTGCCTCTACCAGATATGGCAGAGTTCTCTGGTTTCCACAAAATTGAAGACACTAAATTCGCTGTTCACTACTCTGTTCAATGGATTGGTTGGAGTGCATTCGACTCAATTGATTTTGAGAAGCTAGATCCTACTCAATCGACACTGGCTTACGCATTGAGCGGCGGCACAGGTGCGTACCAGAAAGATTACAAATGGCAAGATGGTTGGCACTACGCTATTGGTGGTACATACTACTTGAACACTGATTGGACGCTTCGTGCTGGTTACATGTACGACACAAGTGCACAAGATTCACTAACTTCTATCTCTGTACCAGATTCAGATCGTCAGTGGTTCTCTGCTGGTTTCACATACCACATTAATACCGATTCTAACGTAGACTTTGGTTTCACTTACCTACTAGGTGATGATACTAAAGTTGAAGAAAGCTTAGGCGCAACTTCTGTTAGCGCAACAACGCATGCTGATGCAATCCTACTAGGCCTGCAATACAGCCGCAGCTTCTAGCTTCTAGCTTCTAGCTTCTAATATAAGCTAAGTTATTAATCCCAAAGGGTCGCATTACGCGACCCTTTTTTATTGCCTAAACCACTGACCTACTTCAATTTAAGCTTACAACTGTAGCCTGCAAGGTCAATATATGACTACAAGTGTACGCTCAAACTTCGCAACACAGCCGAAACATTTAGATTATTTCTCTAATAATTAAACACATTTGCTCATTAAATCCCTAAAACACTGTTTTATTCGAATTTCATTTTTAAAGTAATGACTCTAAAAGTAGAATCACGCCACTAAATACTTATGATTCAGCGAACATAATAATGAAAATGAATAAGACTCTTCTATCTGCTGCAGTGGCAGTTGGACTACTTTCGACTTCTACCGTGACTCAAGCGGCAGGTTTTCAACTAGCAGAATACTCAGCAACAGGCCTAGGCCGTGCATACGCTGGTGAAGCAGCAATGGCTGACGGTGCTGATGCACAATGGCGTAACCCAGCAATGCTGACTTACCTAGAAGGCACTCAAGTTTCAGTTGGTGCTATCTATGTTGATCCAAATATTGATATCGATGGAACTTCGACTTCAGTTGGTGGTGCTTCAACGACTCCATCAAATTCCAGTGATTTCGCTCACAGCGCAGTGATCCCAAACTTCTATGTTTCTCATAAGTACAACGACAAGTTCGCATTAGGCTTTGCTGCGGGTACTAACTACGGTATGGAAACAGACCTAGGTAAAGACTTTGGTGGTGCAAACCACGGTAACGAAGCAAGCGTTACCACAATGGAGCTAAACCTAAACGCTGCATACCAAGTACTTGAAAGCGTATCTATTGGTGGTGGTGTTCGTTACATC
Source organism: Vibrio sp. 10N.261.52.C11 (assembly GCF_041471405.1). Taxonomy (NCBI): domain Bacteria; kingdom Pseudomonadati; phylum Pseudomonadota; class Gammaproteobacteria; order Vibrionales; family Vibrionaceae; genus Vibrio; species Vibrio sp. 10N.261.52.C11. The sequence goes on along the minus strand of NZ_JBFROI010000026.1, from coordinate 11,160 downwards.
ATGGCTGAAGGTAGCTTTGGTGCGGTATCTACAGTTAACTCTCTAGTTCCTATGCCTCAAGGTACAGCTTTAAAATACATGGAAGGTGATGACACAGCGTGGGGCTGGCAAGTTGGTACCGCTTGGCAGATCAATGAAAACAACCGCCTTGGTTTTACCTACAAGTCAGAAGTAGACCTAACGCTTGAAGGCCACGCAAATGGTGTCGCTTTTGATGCTGTTGCTGGCGCTTTAGGTACTCCTGTGAAGTCAAAATATAACGGCTCAATGCAACTTGCATTGCCAGCTACCGCCGAGCTAGCAAGCTTCCATCAACTATCAGATAAGGTCGCTGTACATGCGAGCGTTAACTGGACTAACTGGAGCAGCTTTAAAGAACTAGTAGCTGACATCCCTGAATTCGGTCCTGCTCGAACTCAAGATATCAAGCAAGAGAACTGGGAAGATAACTACCGCTTTGCTCTTGGTACTACTTACCAAATGACGCCTAAGTTAGCTCTACGCTCTGGTATCGCATACGATACTTCAGCGGTAAGCGATGAGCACCGTACGGCCACGATCCCAGAAACAGACCGCACTTGGTTAAGCATTGGTGCTGGATATCAATGGTCTGAGCAACTAACTCTAGATGCTGGCTTCACTTACATTCTAGCTAAAGACGCAAAAATGGTTGAAGATGACGCAAGTTCTGCACCATTTGGTGGTGACTTCGAAGGTGAAGTAACAGGTAGCATCTGGCTAGTAGGTATCCAAGCTAACTACCGCTTCTAATCTACCTCCCTAAAAGTAGAAAGCATTAAAAAGGCTCGATGTTGCATCAACATCGAGCCTTTCTTTTATCGATTTTCTAAATCATGTTTCTAGTAATCTTCTAGATAACCATCGATCAAATCTTCTTCTTCAAGGTCGACCTCTTCAGGCTCGATCTCGGCTTTAAAGTCACGACGTTGAATATAAACATCTCGCGTTAACGCATATGGATCTGGCGAGTCATCCAACAGCGCTTCTTGTGACACTAACTGAGCACGAGTTTCCATGCCTTCGAATGCCCACTTTCCTAAGCTAGCCCAGAAGTTCAAGAAAGACAGAGGCACATACATACCATCAACGGTTTCAGTTACTTCACGCGTTGTTATTGGGCCATAACCCGGCACCATGAAGTAGGGACCATTCCCTACCCCGTAATGACCAATCGCATCAGAGAACGACTTATCATCGTATTTGGTGATCCCCGCTTCGCTGGCAATATCGATTAAGCCTAACAAACCAATCGTTGAGTTAATCCAAAAACGATTGAAATGGTCGAGTGCTTTTTCACCATTGCCCATAATAAGGTTATTCACCATGCTTGATGGTTCGTCTAAGTTGGCTAGAAAATTGGATATACCAGAACGTACTGGCACAGGGGTGTAGTCAACATAAGCGAGGGAAACAGGGCGAACTAAATAAGGATCTAGATATTCGTAGTTGATATCCCACATCGCTCGGTTGAAGCCTTCAAAAGGATCATTCGGGTGGGACTCTTCGACGTATTCAGAGGTTTCGAGGTTATCATCGTCAACACTTTCGTCCGGCGCACTTGAACACCCAACCGTTAAGCTTGCGATAAAAAGTAAACTCGAGAGTCTTAAAACACTGACAGACATATCACCTTTTCCATAAGGAATTCAAATAATAAAAAAGGCCAGCAATCGCTGGCCTCAATTGTTTGGCTAAGTCTATACCGTTTATCTGCAAATCGGAATAGCTAACACCTATGCAAAGTGATGATTAATATTGCTTATTGATATCAATGGTAACTGGAGCACCCAGTTCAACCACTTCACTTTCACCGTACCAATCGCCTTCGCGAGTTGAAACGTTGCCGTCTGTATCAAGCCTAGCTCTAACCATCAGAGTTTCAAGGCTAGACAGCTCTTGTCCTTCCAGCATGCTGTTGCCGTCATCTAGAACAACAGTACGAGGGAAAGTCCCTAGTGGGTAACGAGCGGCTGCGATAGGCATTGGAGAACCATCTGCTCTGTGTACTGAAACAATTAACACTGAGTTAGGGTCAGCATTCACGACTGCAGATAGATCGAGCGTTACAGCAACAGTCTTACCTTGGTCGACACCCATATTGTCGCCCATTTTCTTCTGAGCACTTTCAATACTGCGCGAAAGCATTTCATAGCGACTGTCTTGTGGACCAATCATCTGCTGCATGATGCTCCAGTACTTCACCGCACCTGGGTAGTCTTGACGCTCAAACGCATCAAACGCAAGCAGTGAGAACACACGAAGGTCAACGTAATCGTTTTGAATCAAACGGCTCAAAATCAAACGAGCTTGGTTTTGATCAGCTTCATCAGGAGAAAGCATCAGTGCTTGTGCGAAACCTAACTGAACATCTTCATTCTTAGGTTCAAGCTTGTAAGCTCGTTCCATAGAATCTTTTGCTGTTTCAGCGTCGCGGTTAGCCAGTGCAATACGACCGAGTAGCAACCAACCTGTTGAATCTTTTGGTTGGTAATGCAGACGAGTACGAAGCGCTAGAGTCAAATCTTCCAACTCATCATCCGTTAGTGCACCACCTTCCGATGACATTAGCTTTTTAGACAATTCAGGAAGGTTCGAGCTCACTTCTTGCCAGTGTTGAACTTTGTCCAACGCACCGAACTTAAAGTACATACCATAAGTCACAACGACGACAAGGATGATCGACGGTACAACCACACCAAGCGTAGAGATTTGAGTCTTCTTCATCTCTTCTTGTGCAGGAACATCATCAAGCAGAGACTGTTTCAAATCATCGATCAGTTCTTGTTGGTTATCAACAAGACCTTCCTCTGCTTCTACTTCTAACTCGACAAGACGGTCTTTATAGAATGCTTTGTTCAACTCGTCGCGAAGCATTTCGTCATTGTTTGCCTTCTTGTTAATGAAAGGCAGAACAATTAAGAAAATTGCCGCTAGCGAAAGGATAATGGTAGAAATCCAAAATAGAGTCATTACTTCTTATCTCCGTCGTTCTCTTCATCGAGTAACGCTTTTAAGCGAGCTTCTTTGTCTGCATCCCAGTCTTTATCTGACTCTACTGCTGCTTTTGATTTTGACTTTCTGCTTCGTAAAATAATCAAACCAAATCCAAACACAACAACCGCAAACGGACCAATCCAAAGGATCGATGTAGCTAAGGTCAGTGGCGGGTTGTACGTTACAAAGTTACCGTAACGAGCAATCATGTAATCAATAATTTCTTGCTCAGACTTGCCGTCTTTTGTCATCTCGTACACTTTTTGGCGTAAGTCGACCGCTAGCTCAGCATTCGAATCACCAATCGTGTTGTTCTGACATTTAGGGCAACGTAGCGTATTACTCAACTCTTTGAACTGCTGTTCTTGATCTACGGTATCAAATTCATGGAACTCGATAGGCGCAGCAGAAACAGTCGCTGAAATTGCGAACGTAGCGAATAGAGTAATCAGTGCCTTTCTAATCATTTCGATTCCTCCAACAACTCTTGATACATCGGCTCAAGCGTCGATGCCCAGTTGGTTGGGTTCACGTCACCAACATGGCGGTAGCGAACTACGCCGTTAGCATCGATTAGGAAAGTTTCAGGCGCGCCATACACGCCAAGGTCAAGACCTAGCATGCCATTACCATCAAACAGGCTAATTAGGTACGGGTTACCCAACTCTTTTAGCCAACCAACCGCTTTGTTGCGATCATCTTTGTAGTTAAGACCAATGATCTTAACGCCTTGATCCGCAAGCTTGTTCAGGTAAGAGTGCTCTGCATAACAAGTAGGACACCAAGTCGCCCACACGTTAAGAAGCAGTGGCTCGCCTTTAAAGATCGCTTGATCATGAAACTTACCTGGTTGTTCTAAGTCTTCTAGACCAAACTCAGGAACAGGCTTACCAATCAATACGGATTCTAGCTTAGTTGGGTCATCGCCCGACTGGTTGCGCATTAATTGCGTTGCAAAGATTCCAGCTAGAACCATGAACGCAATCAATGGAATGAATAAAATCTTCTTGTTCATTCGAATTAAGCCTCCTGCTCTTCAGCCGACTTTTTGATTGGCTTACGGAAACGGTAACGACGGTCACTGATAGCAATAGCGCCACCAATCGACATAATCAAAGAACCTGCCCAGATCCAACGTACAAATGGTTTGTAGTAGATACGTACAGCCCAAGATTTGTTGTCGTCTAAACGTTCACCCATTGCAATGTAAAGGTCGCGCGTTACGCCACGGTCAATCGCTGCTTCTGTCATCATAGACTTAGCTGTGGTGTAGAAACGTTTTTCAGCGTGAAGCGTGTTGATGTATTTGCCTTCTTTAGTAATTTCAAAGTCAGCAATGTAACCATCGTAGTTAGGACCATCTTTGTCACGAACCCCTGTAAACAGGAAGCTGTATTCTTCAAGCTGGTAGCTTTCACCTGGCGCCAGACGTACATCACGTTCGATGCTGTAGTTTTGCACCATCGCGATACCAATCACTGTCACGGCTAAACCTATGTGACCACACATCATTGCCCAGTGGCTACGAGGTAGCTTAGTTAGACCTTTCAAGAATGTATGACGGTGAGTCGCACGCTCATGCAGCTCAAAGCCGTGCATGAAGATGATCCAGAACGCCATTACCCAACCAGCAAACGCAGTACCACTGAAGCGGTCAGCCAGTAGAGCAACCATTAGCGCACTCAAGCCAAGTGAGAGTGCACCTGAAATCAGCATTGGTTTAACAAGCTTAGACAGGTTGTCACGTTTCCATCGGATCAGAGGACCGATACCAAGCAGGAACGAGAACGGGATCATTAACCAGAAGAACAACATATCAAAGAATGGTGCACCGATAGATACCGAGCCCAAGCCTAACTGTTTGTGAACTAATGGCAGTAGCGTACCTACTAACACAACGACAAGCGCTGCAATCAGTAAGATGTTGTTACCAAGCAGTGCGTTTTCACGAGAAACCAGATCGAAGTTACCGCGAACACGAACCGATGCGCCTTTAATAGCAAACAACAGCAGTGAACCACCGATAACAAAGACTAGGAAACCTAGAATAAACATACCACGAGCAGGATCCGACGCGAATGCGTGAACCGATACCAAGATGCCCGAACGAACTAAGAATGTCCCTAGTAAGCTTAGCGAGAATGCAGAGATAGCCAGCAGTACTGTCCAAGCTTTAAATGTGCCACGCTTCTCAGTTACCGCTAGTGAGTGCATTAGAGCAGTACCAGCCAACCAAGGCATGAATGAAGCGTTTTCTACTGGATCCCAGAACCACCAGCCACCCCAGCCAAGTTCGTAGTAAGCCCACCATGAACCTAGTGCGATACCTACCGTTAGGAATAACCAAGCTGCGATTGTCCAAGGACGCGACCAACGAGCCCATGCCGTATCAAGACGACCACTCATTAGAGAAGCGATGGCGAAAGAGAACGCAACAGAGAAACCTACATAACCCATGTAAAGCATTGGCGGGTGAATAATCAAACCCGGATCTTGCAGTAGTGGGTTCAGGTCACGGCCATCAACAGGGAAGAAAGGCAATGTACGTAAGAACGGGTTAGACGTCACGATAATGAACAGCAAGAAGCCGACAGTAATCAGACCCATGATAGCCAAAACGCGAGCCACAGACTCTTGAGGCATACCACGACTGAATGTCGCTACTGCTACAGTCCAACCCGCTTGGATGAGAACCCAAAGCAGTAATGAACCTTCGTGCGCACCCCAAACCGCCGTAATTCGGTAGTACCAAGGTAGTTGGCTGTTTGAGTTACTTGCTACGTATTGAATCGTAAAATCATTTGTGTAAAACGCGTAACACAAGATAAAGAACGAAATCGCTAAGAATCCGAACATACCCCACGACAACGGTCGTGCGCTGTTCATCAATAATGTGTTATTTCGAGCGGCTCCATACAATGGGAGCACGCTTAGCAGCAATGCAAGTCCCAAGGACAGGATCATCGCAAAATGGCCGATCTCGGCTATCATTGAGCATTTCCTTCTTTTTGTTCAGTCGTGTATTGCAAAGGCTCATGGGTTTTCTTCATTGCTTCCGCAACTTCAGAAGGCATGTACTCTTCATCGTGCTTTGCCAACACCTCAAACGCTTCGATTGTCGTTGCATTTTTAAGGACACCCTGAGCAACAATACCTTGGCCTTCACGGAAAAGATCAGGAAGGATACCATCGTATAGAATTGTTACTTTAGGGCCTACATCCGCCAAATCGAAGCTTACACGTAGTGATTCATTGTCACGGCTTACAGAGCCGACTACGACCATGCCACCAATACGTAGGCGTTGACCAACTTCAGGCTTTTTACCATCTTTGCCGTTGACCAGCTCAGTTGGTGTGTAGAACAGATCCATGTTCTGGTTAAGTGCGTAAACCATCAATCCAACAGTCGCACTGATACCAAAAAAGATCGCTAAGACAATGCCCAGCCTCTTTTTACGTCTTGGGTTCATAGAGTGTTCTCCATATTTTTTGCTGCATCGATACGAGCCTGACGATCAATCTTAGCTTGTACTTCATTTAGTAATTGCTTACCACGACGAACGCTTACGACCAGTAAAATGATCATCGCGAGGAATGTGATTCCAAATGCACTCCAGACATACGAGGCATAACCTCCCATGGCTAAGAAATCACTCAAAGATTCAAAATACATAATTACCTACCCTACTACGCTTTTTCAGCCGCAAGCTTGCGAACCCATGGACGGTGACTTTCTTTACTGATGATTTCGTTACGGAAACGAACCATAGTCACAGCACCAAAGAAAAAGGCGAAGCCGAAGATGTTAAGAAGAAGCGGCCATAGCATGTCACTTGAGATCGAAGGTTTTGCGAACTTAGTAATGGTCGCGCCTTGATGAAGTGTATTCCACCACTCTACAGAGAAGTGAATGATAGGGAGGTTAATCACGCCTACGATAGCCAAGATACCCGCCGCTTTCGCTGCTGTTTTTTGGTCGTCAAAAGCGTGGTGTAGTGCGATCACACCCAAGTATAGGAATAGAAGAATCAGCTCTGAGGTTAAACGCGCATCCCAAACCCACCAAGCACCCCACATTGGTTTACCCCAAACTGCGCCAGTTAGTAACGCAATGAAGGTAAACACAGCGCCAATCGGTGCCATCGCCAGTGCGGCCATGTCTGATAGCCTTACCTGCCATACCAAACCGATAAAGGCAGCAATCGCCATCGACATGTAAACGCCCATCGACCAGATTGCAGACGGAACATGGATGTAGATGATACGGAAGCTATCGCCTTGTTGGTAATCAGAAGGCGCAAATGCAAGCCCCCACACGGTACCGACGGATAGACACAATAGCGCTAGGATCGAAAACCATGGCAAAAGTTTACCAGCAAGCTGATAAGAGGTTTCTGCTTTGGCATAGGGATGGAGCCATTTCCACATGTTGTAATCTCACTCTTACTTCATATTGCTTACAGCTATTAAAGCTATAATTATAATAATTTTATTTGTCTTGCTTTCAGTTTTATTGACTCTATGAGTCCAATCGACACATTTGGTTCACATTGGCTATACGATAACGGAACCCCAATCAGTTCACACTTACTCTAAGTGCGGCACTGATCGCAAAAGGCGTCATAGTCATCGCACCCATTAACATTGCCCCAAGCACCGCCAATTGACCGTTGTATGCAACGCCCAAAGCCGCAGCGTCAATTGCTGACGTCGCGAAGATTAAAATGGGGATGTAAAGCGGCAAGATTAACAGGCTTAACAGGACTCCGCCCTTCTGTAACCCAACGGTTAACGCAACACCAATCGCACCAATAAAACTCAATGCGGGTGTTCCTACCAGCAAGGTCAACACAACTGAGAGCCATGTATCAAAATCTAAAGACAACAAAACAGCCAATAATGGGCTGATTAAAATCAATGGTAACCCGGTCAACAACCAGTGTGCTATGACTTTGGACAATACTACCAACTGCAACGGGATTGGCATCAGCATCATCTGTTCAAGGGCGCCATCTTGAAAATCATCACGGAAAAGACGCTCTAAAGAGAGCAATGCAGAGAGCAAAGCGGCCACCCAAACAATACCCGCAGCAATACGCGCAAGTAGGTTTGGCTCTGGGCCAATACTCAAAGGGAAAAGCGTGATAACAATGATGAAGAACCACAAAGGGTTAAAGATATCCGCTTGACGTCGAAACGCGATAAGCAGTTCGCGTCGGATAATCGTGGTCATTGAAGAGATCATATTACTCACCCAACTTTATTTTTCTTAGTTTCGGGCTATCAGCAAACATATCTTGGTGTGTGGTTAACAACACAATGCCACCGTTGTCTGCATGCTGAGAAAAAAGAGATTCGAGAACTTTCACGCCCTGCTTATCAATGGCAGTCAGCGGCTCATCAAGAATCCACAACATTTGCTTGCTCAACCAAAGGCGAGCCAACGCAACTCGGCGTTGTTGGCCTGCTGAAAGTTGCCCCGCAGGTACGTCTTCTCTGCCCGCAAGCCCCACTTGAGCGAGCGCGTGATAAAGCTCTTCTTTGCTGGTACCGCCACTGTGAATCGACTGATAAAAGCTCAGATTCTCATAAGCACTAAGTTCGCGCTTTACACCTGTTTGGTGACCAAGAAAAAGTAAATTTTGATGATAAACATCTCGACTCGATTCAATAGACTCACCATCCCAAGAGATAGTGCCGTCATCGCGATCGCCTAAGCCAGTAATAATCCTAAGGAGTGTCGTTTTCCCGGTACCGTTACGACCTTCAACTTGAACCAGCTCACCTGGTTTCAATTGAAAAGACAACGATTCAAACAGAATCCTGTCGTCACGAATAGCAGTTAAATTTGAGACTTCTAGCATAGGTAAATTTAGTCGAGTAATGAGAGCGCTATAGTAGCACACCAACATGGTGACAAAACAGGACTAGGCGTTTTCGATAGAACAAAGTCGGTAAGAAACTGTTACCACCTCATCACAATTTACACATTTTCATCAACAAACAAGATATTGTCGTAGATACAAGCACTTATAAACATCGTTCTATATAGATCGGACAGGCATAAAAAAAGAAGCCGAAGCTTCTTTTAAGAGGAATACGTAATAAACATCAATTGCTCAATACGAATTAAGCGCTCAATTTAACGACGTCGAGGCGGGTCTCTGCGATCGCGAGAGGCATCGGGTTGCTGATCGTACGATGAAGGGTCGCTTCGTAATGAAGGAATTTTCTCTTTACCAGCAAGCTTGTTCTGCAGAGACATCATCAGCTCAGCTTCTGCTTTGGGTAATTCACATTCTTCAATTAACTCGTTAATCCCAGCGCCAAGCTGAACCATTTTCGTTGCACGTGTGTACAAACGTCCATCGGTATCCGCATGTTCCAGCTCAACAATACGTTCATTCAAATGTTTGATAAGATCTTGTTGTTCAGTCACTTTCTGGCCAAGGCCAACCACAACAGAGCGAACCTCAAGTAATTGCTTACTCGATTTTTGAAGCTCTTTGTCCAAGTTACGAACTTGCAGGCGTGACTGATCGAGCTGCTTTTGAATCGCACGTTTTACTTTGCTAATCAAAATCAGGATAAATAACGTAAAAACCCCAACGCCTGATATCAGAGCGACAGGGCTTAAAGGAAGCGCTTCAAACATTACAGGTGAGCCATCTCATCCCATTCGTCTTCGCTTAGTAGTTTGTTTAGATCTACTAAGATAAGTAGCTTGCCATCTCGGTTACTTACACCTTGGATGAACTTAGCACTTTCATCAGTACCAACACTTGGCGTTGTGTCGATTTCAGAAGAACGCAGGTAAACCACTTCAGCAACGCTATCTACTAGAATGCCAATTACTTGACGCTCAGATTCAATAACGATGATACGAGTGTTGTCTGTGATTTCACCTTGCATCAAACCAAAGCGAGAACGAGTGTCGATAACAGTAACAACGTTACCACGTAGGTTAATAATACCTAGAACGTAATCTGGAGCACCCGGTACTGGAGCAATTTCGCTGTAACGTAGTACTTCACGTACTTGCATTACGTTGATGCCGTAAGTTTCTTCTTCTAGCTGGAAAGTCACCCATTGAAGTACTTCATCATTCGTTTGCTCTTTTCTTACTTCAACTTCACTCATATGAGACATAGATAATCCTCTTGCCGTCGTTACCGACCACTATTATTAACTTGATGCTTATTGTTAGCCCAATGCTTATTACTAGCTTAATGCTTTTACATCTAGCCCTGCGTTTAGCATGGCGATTAATGCTTCAACATGAATCAAAGCACACATTTTTTCTTTTACCATACCAGCGAGCCATGGGCGTTTCCCTGCCATTTCTCGCCAACGTACTTTGTCTGTATTAAGTAGCTCGGTGCCTTTGAGCTCTGTGCCCGCCAGGCCCCACAAGCTCTCTCCAAGCATCACTATATATTGATAGTTTTCTTTGTATTCGTCACCTGATAGTTTCTCAGACATCACCCATTTTGCGGTGTCGACCACATCTAGCTGACTATCACGGTTGGTTTGTAAACCCAAATACCAAGCTGGCTTACCAATGATATGACTTAACTCTTCAAGGCGATGGATGCCGCCAAGCTCATCAAGTGGCACCGCAAAGGTCACGCCGTTTACATCAAAATACAAGACTTGAAAGTCTTCTTTGCGAACCGTACTTTCCCAAGAGGTAAACTGGTCAGCACCTCCTGCTTGAGTTTCGGGTTCAATAACTGTCTCGGGATCAGGAACGTCAAGTTCAGGCTCAACAGCCTTAACTTCTACTTGTTCCGTCTCCAACGATTCAGCTTGTAACTCTTCAATTTGCTGCGATTCAACAGGTGGCTCTACAACAATTGATAAATCGGGTTCTGGAAGATTCCAATCCTGAATCTCTGGCTCTTCGAACACTTGAACAGACTCAACCGCGGCATCAAACATTTGCATGTCTGCTTGCTGGGCGATTTTCTGGGTGTTCTGATCCATCAACTCATCAAGGTTCAGTTCATCAACAACATTGGTCGCCTCTAAACGGCTGAGTAGTTTCTGAACATCTTCAAGGTTAGGAACCTCAAACTCAGCCGCGCGTATTTCTGCGTAGCTAGAGTGGTGACTCGAAAATTGGCGCTCTGGCTCTGGCTCTGG